>LVBU01000323.1 GCA_001603185.1 Thermotogales bacterium Thermo_02
ATTACCATATAACTGAAGGAAGTCTTGTTTTTGATTTCGAAAAGGTAGGTACCATCACCATAACTTCGTAGAGGAGGTTCAATATGAGAAAGACATTGCTCATCGCACTTCTAGTTATTCTGTCGGTTTTCGTGTTCGCGCAGAGGCTGACCATTCTTCACATCAACGACACACACGGCCACATTTGGCCCGAAGGTGAATTCGGCGGGTTAGCAGCGGTTGCGACGCTTGTTGATCAAATCCGTCTGGAGAATCCTAATACTCTCTTCCTGCACGCGGGAGATATCAACACCGGAGTTCCGGAATCGGACCTTCAGGATGCCCTTCCCGATATTGTGGCGCTCAACCTCATGAGACTCGATGCAGTAGTTCTTGGTAATCACGAATTTGACAACGATGCCGATGTTCTCGCAAAGCAAATGGATATAGCTACATTCCCGTTCCTGAGCGCAAACATCTATAAGGACGGATTACCTGCCTTTACCGAATACATAATAAAAGAAGTCGGAGGTATCAAGGTAGGTATTATCGGTTTTACAGCGGAAGAGACCCTCATACTCGAGTATCTTTATGCTCAGCACTACGAATGGATGGACGTTATTGAAATCGCAAAGAAGCTCGTCCCAGAAGTGAGGGAGCAGGCCGACATCGTGATCGCTTTGACCCATATGGGAAGCAACAGAGTACAGCTTGGTGCCAATTCATGGGAACTCGCTGCAGCTGTTGACGGCATAGATGTGATTGTTGACGGCCACAGCCACACTTTCTATGAAAGACCTGAAGTCATAAACGAAACACTAATTGTATCTGCCGGAGAGTGGGCGAAGTATCTCGGCAGACTGGATTTGGATATCGTTGACGGAACGATCACTTTCGTTTCCTTCAGAACGATAAAGGTCTCTAATGAAATCGAGCCAGACTTCGCCGTGGCAACGGTTCTTGACTACTTCAAGAAAGCCGGCGGGGAAAAACTGAATGTTGTAGTTGGAGAAACTGAGATACTGCTTGAAGGTTCCAGAGCCGTAGTTAGAAGTCAGGATACCAACCTTGGCTACTTGATTTGCGATTCCATGATCTGGAAGACCGGAGCTGATCTTGCGATAACAAACTCAGGCGGAATTAGAGCTTCTATAGCGGCCGGTCCGATAACGTACCGCGATATTTTGACGGTTCTCCCGTTTGGAAATACTGTCTTCGTTATTGAAATGACCGGAGCAGACCTGATGAAGGTTCTGGAGTTCACCGCAACGATTTCGGCCGGACAGGGTGCCAACCCTCAGGTCGGAGGATTAACTTATACAATCGATAGCGGTGCGATTAGGGATGTTATGGTGAACGGTGTGGCAATAGATCTTGACAGGGTCTATAGAGTCGCGACAAACAACTACATGGCGGCTGGTGGCGACGGATACGCATCTCTGGCGGTACACGAAGGCTACGATACAGGATTCGTTCTTGCCGACGTACTGGTGGAATTCGTGAGAGAGCTGAGCCCGATCACTTCATATCAAGATAGCGGCAGAATCAACAGAGTAAAGTAACATTACGATTTCTTAGTAATTCAACATTGTAC
>LVBU01000324.1 GCA_001603185.1 Thermotogales bacterium Thermo_02
TACTATTATAGACTATACTCGTGTACCAAAAGTCAGAAATCCAGGCTAAAGAATTTTCAAGGCGGTGGAGTGGTGGAAAGAGATAGCGGAAAATTATCGGCGTACTTTGCAGGTGTGGGTTCTTCAGTAATATTCGGACTCTCTTTTCTCTTCACCAAGAACGCTCTTGAGTTCACGATACCGATTTACTTTCTCTCATACAGATTTGCCGTTGCCTTTGCATTCATAAATCTTCTGAGGCTTTTGCGAATCATTCGTTTAAGGCCTTATAGATCGATTTTCAGAGGACTTCTGCTTCTTAGTCTGGTCCAGCCAGTTCTTTACTTTATCCTCGAGAACGTCGGGGTTTCACTTTCAACTTCTTCTGAAGCGGGGATTTTGCTTTCCACTATCCCAATATTCGTAATGATTTTGGCCAGAATATTCCTTAAAGAAAGATTAGCTGCTCCACAAATTCTGTCAGTGCTTGTTGCTCTTTCAGGAATCTTTCTAATTACTGCCGGAAAGGGGTTCGCTACTGGAAGCAACCCAATCGGTCCGATAATACTTATCGGGAGTACGATGTCGGCTGCAGTATACAATATTCTCTCAAGGAAAGCATCTATCAGATTCACTCCCTGGGAGATAACTTATCACATGATGACCATGGGCTTCTTCTTCTTCACTTCTGCAAGCCTTGTCGTTTCTTTGTTCAGAGGGGATCTGGGATTCTACTTGAGGGGAATCTCAAACACCCCTGTTTTTTTTGCAGCTCTCTATCTGGGGACTCTGTCTTCTGTGGGCGCTTTCTTTCTGATAAACCTCATGCTTTCAAAACTGGAAGCTGCAAGATCAACTGTATTCGCCTATCTCTCAACTGTGGTCTCTCTTCTTGCCGGCATACTGATAAGGGGGGAGCGGTTTCTACCAATTCAGATCTTCGGAGTTATACTAATTCTTCTGGGAGTCTGGGGAGCCAATGTCCTTACAAGAAGAAGGTTGAGAAATGGAAGTTCTTCTGCAGGTCAGAGTTAGGTAATTGCGCATTTCTCTACTTGCTGCAGTACCCTTCCTAACCTCCCCCGAACTCTGAATCGATAACTCGTGTCAGAAATAAGAATCGCCAATTCTAGCTGTCACGATTCGGAAATCGAGCATTCAATCATGCAGATTTACTTGACAGAATGAGACTGAAGGGAGGGAGGCAGGAAATCTCGCATGTGACTTTCGCAAGTGAGGACGTTTCTGCCAGAAATTATGAAGAAAACTTTGCTGTTGGTCTTATCTCTTTTTGTCGCTATTGCTTTGTTTGGGATTCCATTCTATACTGTATCCTCTTCACAACCCGTCTTGAGAATCGTTGAGAATGATTTCTCCGGATTGATGCTCCCGCTAGAAAACGATTGGTGGTGGATAGACGTTCCTCTTGAATCGGGCAAATACAGCTATTATTTCGAGTCTGCGGGGGACCGATTCGTAGACTCGATCAATCCCTGGGTCGAATCTGTTGATGGAGAGTTTTTTTCGCTACTCTCTCTGGATGACTATTCCCTGACACAGGACACTGTGCACCATAGATTAGGAGAGAGAGACTTCTTCAACCCCGTGAATGAGGGAGAGATTTACCTGTCGGTTTCGGTACCTGCGGGAAGCTCATTCGTAATGAGAGTGTTGTTGGGCGAGAGAAAGTATGATCTAGAATACCTCCGAGACTTTGGAGGCAGAAGCTTCTACAGGGCTGGCCCTATTCATTTCGAAAAACTGGAGTATTACTTTGAGATCAATACAGGTCAGGAGACGTTTTTTCTTGGACTCGATGGTCTCAACGATAAGCCGGAACGCCCTTTCAAATTCCCTTCTGGAAGACTCCCGCTTTCATACTTCGATACCCCGACCTGGTCAAAGGGAGCTATCTACTATCAGATCTTTCCGGAGAGGTTCGCAAATGGCGACAGATCAAACGATCCGATGGGTGTTCAACCATGGAATATAGATCCTTCAATGGCGAACCTTGGCGGGGACGGATTCTTCGGAGGCGATCTTCAGGGTATCATAGACCGTTTCGATCATCTTCTCGATCTTGGAATAGACGCAATATACTTGAATCCAATATTTGAGAGTCCGTCGAGTCACAAATACGATACTGAAGACTATATGAAGATAGACGACAACTTTGGAGATGATAGGGTCTTTGAAGATCTGCGACTGCTAGCAGATGACTATGGAATTAAGCTAATCCTGGACGGTGTCTTCAACCACACCGGATATGATTTCTTTGCCTTCAAGGACCTTCGAGAGCGCGGAGAAGCTTCGGAATATGTGGACTGGTACTTCGTAAAGAGCTTCCCAATTCGAAGAATTAGGGACAGAGCCATGTCGTACGTAGGCTGGAACGGCTATGCCTACATGCCCAAAGTAAATGCGCTGAACGAAGGCTGGCAGAGTTATGTGACCGAACTGGCGGAAAAGTATAATGCTAGAGGCATCGGCGGCTGGAGACTTGACGTCGCAACTGAAGTTGCACCGGAGTTCTGGAGCGACTTCTTCAGACCCCTAGTCAAACGCCTGGATGAAGAGATGATAATTGTTGCGGAGTTCTGGGGCGATGCGAGGGCCCTTCTGAGGGGTAGAACCTTTGACTCTGCAATGAACTACCCTTTCAAGGATGCAGTTGTCGATTACGTGTTTCGTGCTGGCAATTCAGCACGCAGGTTTGTCGCGATGACCGACTTCTACCTGAACGCCTATCCTCCTCAGACACTGCATTCTCTATGGAATATTCTGGATAGCCACGATACTGAGAGAATTCTTACTCTGGCCTTCAATAGAGAAGAACTGATGAAGATAGCGGTAGCGATTCAAATGACCTTCATTGGAAGCCCGGTGATTTACTACGGTGACGAAATAGGTATGAAAGGCGGGAAAGATCCGGATAACAGAGCCCCGATGATCTGGGATAAAGAAAGATGGAATATGGACATCTACGAGTACTACCTGAAGCTGATAGAGCTTAGAAAGAGCAACCCCGCACTTGTAACCGGATCTTATTCGGCGATCTTAAGTGAAGGCCCGGTGCTTGGTTATCGGCGATGGCTTGATGAACAGGAAGTATATGTGTTCGTAAACGCGTCAAGAGAACCAGTTAGAGTGAAGTTGCCGCTAACCGGCAACTACTTTGAAAACATTACCGAAACAGAGATCTACTTGGGCTCTGAGGAAATCGAATTGCCGCCCACAACCGTCTGGATTCTGACGGCTGAGTAGTCTACTGGAGACAGATTAAGAGTCCGATTTTCTCTCCGGTTCATCCGTATAGTAGTTGAAGTGCCTGCCGTCCTCGCGCACTTCAACTCTCTTTTTCAGATTTCTGGCCATTGTTTCGGTCCTTTCGAACCATATCTTTCTGGGCAACAGGTCGACTTCCTCCACAGAAGCCTTTACCCCCGACCACTGATAGTACATATCTTTCAACTTAATCGAATGGCGCACAGTATCCGTGAGGTTGACAAAGGCAGTCACATTGTATTTTTCAGCCGCTTTTGTACACGCCGCAAAGACTCCGTTCATGCCATCCAGAAACACGCGGACATCTCCGCCGGTAAGTTCCAAAGCCTCTTTTAGGAGCGCAAAACCATCGTCCGAGACTTTTGACAGATCGTCACTCTGTATTACCATGCCGTCCAATAGTCCAACAGAGAGAACGAAGGCACGCTTCTCGTCTTCGGTTAGCTCGCAGTCTCTCAGAATAACTGTATCGGGATCATTCAGCCATAATCTTCGGTGCATAAAAGAACGAGTGAAAGCATTTCTGATCGAGAATTTTGCACTTGGTATTCCAATATCCATCACATCTGGATTCCACGAAGGAGCGGTATCTGCACCGATTCTCATGCCATCGACGAAACCGACCGACGGAAGCAGCGGGGCTCCACACCCGAGTATAAAGCAATCGTCTCCGAGACTTTCCCTAATGCTGTTCATCCCGAGTCTGTATGCCTCAACGGGAGTGAGGGCGCTATCAAATCTCTTCCCAGGTATTGCTCCAGCAAAGAGAAAATCGATCTTGATGTAATCAAATCCAGCCTCTCTCAGGGACTTCATTGTTCGGATAAGATAAGCCATTGCTTCGGGATTCGTAGTGTCCAATGCATAGATTCTCTTATTCCAGTTACGATAGGCCAGCTTTGGTTTTCCATCGAAGCCGTGAACCAGCCAGTCACTGTGATTCATGAAGACATCGGAGGTTTCAGATACGCTGAACGGGGCAAGCCAGAGACCTGCAGTGAAGCCATTTTCTCTAATAGTCGAGGCAACAACGCTCAAATCCGGAAATTTCTCGTTAGTTTCAAGCCAGTCGCCAATATCCTTCTGATAGCCGTCATCGAGCTGGACCAGTGAGTACGGGATTCCCTCTCTATCTCGCAACTCTCTGAGAAGTCCCGTGTTCCTCTTAAGCTCGTCGAAATCTATATTGGTAAAGTACTGATACCAGCTGCACCAGCCAACTCCTTCGAACTCACTGAAATTGACTTTGCTGTGGTAGTGGATACGTTCCGCATAATTCTCTAACATTCCCCATAGAGTGCCATCATGGAAAACTACAAGTTCTTCAAGCTGAAGCTCCTCTTCGGGGCTCAGTGATTTGCCGAATAGTTCAACCCAGACCTCTATGTTTTCCCGTTCGTCGTTCCATGTGAAATATGGATGAGATACTTCGCCGGAGAGAAAGCCGGCCACTATCTCGTCCGTCGCAATGAAGTAGTCACTGGGTCTTATGTTGCTTCTAAGCAACTCGGGCATCGGCGTCGCGTTAAAGAGGCTGCTCCCAGAGGCGTCTGCGAACTCCACAAGAGGCTTTACTAAAGGCTGTTCCCAGTAAGCTTTGAAAGGCAACCAGGACTGCCAGTTGTTGTAGTATACGGGTTCAGTCACCTTTTCGATTGTCAAAAGCTGCAACGCTCCGATTTTTATCGCGGACGGTCCTGTATTCTTCAACTTCACGCTTATCCTGATCTCTCCGACCGTTCCTTCAAAATCGTAACTGGCTTCCATTAGACCCAGTCTTACGGAAAAAACGGCATGTCCGTTCGCTTTAATACCGGCTATTCCGGGAACATTTATCTCAAGCATTCCTCATCTTCTCCTCAGATCAACGCTGGTGACAATTATAAAATAGCCGTCTCTATTTATGAATCGCGTTCATGAGCAGAAACGAGTGAATAGACGTCGTTATTGCCCTGAACTGTGCCAGTATGGACTATCTCAAAGACTAGTGTGTCCTTGAAGGGCTAACAGACTCTTTGACTCATATAGTAAGACTTTGAGTAGAAGACGGGTTATATTCAGTTTTTATCGTGCAGCACCTGGTCTATAACGATTACGAGCGAGAGGGCAAAAGCCTGATCTTCACCGTCATCGACACTCACTCCGTAAGTGTCTGAAAGAGAGACCCATCTCTTGGAGACCTCTACAACGACTTTTCGGTTCTTGGTTATCGTAAAATCATGAGCCCATGGATTCCCAGAGATCTCGAATGTTCCCAACGCACTCCTGATATCAAATCTGTGCTTCATGAAGGTCAATGCCTTCTTCACGGTCGCGATCGATGTTCCTCTTGAGCTGATAGTGTATTCTGGAAGAAACCTCAACAACTTCTGTTCAATGAAATACAGCTCGTTTCCATGTGGATCTTCGAGATAGAGCTTATTCCCCATGGTAAAAATCTTACTTCTCACGTAGTAGCATAGCCTTCCAGTTTCGTCCTCGATAGCGAACTGATCTCCGATTGAAAATATCTTCTCTCGCACTTTGTAGATCATTCAACATCCCTCCAGAGCCGCTCTCAAGTCCTCTGTCAAATCCTCAAGATCCTCTATTCCCACAGACAGTCGAATTCCTCCTCTGGATATTGAAGCCTCTTCCAGTTCTCTGTCCGAGAGAGAGGAATGACTTGTAAGAGTCGGCATCGTAACCAGAGATTCCACTCCGGCAAGACTAGTGGCTTCCTGAAACAACTTGCACTTCTTCACAAAACTTCTGGCCTTCTCATAATCTGAAAGTTCGAAGTAGACAACACCGCCAAAACCTGGACAATCCTTATAACAATCAGCCATCTCTTCGAAAAGCCCCGGATAGCATACTTTCTTTACGGCTGGCTGTTTCAGGAGATATCTGGCTATTTCGAGAGCGTTTTCGTTGTGAAGCCTCATTCTCGGTCCCAGTGTCTTGACTCCACGATTCACAAGAAAGGCATCAAAAGGAGCCCCATTCGTTCCGAGCCTTATCATCGCACTTCTTACGTGGTTTCCTTTCTCTTGATCCCTGAATGCAGCAAACCCCGCAATAACATCGGAATGCCCGTTTATGTATTTTGTGAGGCTCTGGATATCTATATCAGCTCCGAATTCCAGAGGCCTGAAATTGTATGGAGAGAGAAACGTGTTATCCACAACCAGCAAAGCCTTACTTCCAGATGATGCGATAACACTGGCAACTTTCGGAATATCTGTGAGAATCAGATTAGGGTTTACCATAGACTCAACGTAAACAACTGAAGTCCTTTCATCAATCAACCCGGAAATAGACAAAGAATTACTCTGATCGAACCTCCTCACATCAATTCCGGCTGCGGGAAATTCCTTTAGCAGGCTCTGCGTACCACCGTAAATGCTGTTAGAAACAACAATATTGTCGCCGGCAACAAGAAAACTGTACAATACCGTAGAGATCGCTCCCATGCCCGATGAGAAGAATACTCCGCCGTTTCCCCCACATAGAGAAGCGAGCTTTCTTTCCAGTGCTCCTATTGTTGGATTTCCAACCCTCGTATAGAAGTTCTCGGGATTTTTCTGAGCACTCTTGAATTCGTCGGTGATGAAGTTTGACGTTTGGAAGATTGGCATAGTAACTGCGTCTTCGATCTTCCTTTCACCTTCGTGAACTGCCCTCGTATTGAAGCCTTTCATTCTTTTTTCGCTCCGTCAAGAAGATCAGCGATGATTATGTTTCTAGACTCTCTCGCAGAAATCAAACCGGCCTCGATCACCGCCAGGTCTCTTATTGCCTCTTGAACTGAACCGAACCTGTTTTCCTGACCTTTCAAGACTGCATGGAAGTCTCTGAACTCCTCTTCGAATCCTTCTGAGATATCAACGATCATGTGTTCTGGATCTCTGCCCGTTATATCAATTGTAGACATCTCTTTACTTATAGATACCGCTCCATCGGTACCGACTACTTCGAGTTGATTTCTCGCAACTGGAGAACCGTAAAGCACGGAATAGTTTCCCACGGTTCCATTTTCCAATTTCAAATTAAGCGTTATTGTGTCGATATCTCCTAGGTAATCGAAATTCTGCACGGCGAAGCAGTTCACTTCAAAGACCTCTCCAAGTATCAACCTCAAGACGGCTATATCATGGACGCCTCCATCAGAGATGAATCCGCCTATGTGTTCCGGTTTCTGGCGCCATCTGGTTTGAACGTACTTGTTGTCCTTATTGAAGTTCACCCGCTTCTGCCATAGGAAAGCAACCGGCCTTCCAATTCTTCCACTTCTGATTATCTCAGCGGCTTTTCTAAAGACCTTTATGTGTCTGTAATTTTCTGCTATGTACACTACTGGGTTCGTCTTGAGCCCCTTGAGTTCTAAAGCTGCATTAA
>LVBU01000325.1 GCA_001603185.1 Thermotogales bacterium Thermo_02
ATTCATAATAACATTTGACTGTACGAGAATATACTCGCTGGCGAAAGGGATGAAGACTATGCTACAACTAAAGAATATCTTTAAAAGCTATACAACCGGAGATTTCACGCAAGTCGCGCTGAACGGGGTGAGCCTGAAATTCAGAGAAAGCGAGTTTGTGGCGATTCTGGGGCCAAGCGGCTCGGGTAAGACAACTTGCCTGAATGTAATAGGCGGACTCGACAGGTACGATGAGGGAGATGTGATAATCAACGGAAAATCGACTAAGGAATTCAGAGACGCCGACTGGGATGCGTATAGAAACAACAGTATAGGCTTTGTTTTCCAGAATTACAATCTGATAACACACCTGAGCGTTCTGGACAACGTGGGAATGGGGATGACGCTCAGTGGCGTTTCGTCGGCTGAGAGAAGAAAGCGGGCTATGGAAGCGCTGAAGAAGGTAGATCTCGAGCAACACTCTCACAAGCGACCAAATCAACTCTCCGGGGGGCAGATGCAGCGAGTCGCTATCGCGAGGGCGCTCGTCAATAACCCCGATATAGTTCTGGCAGACGAACCGACGGGCTCTCTTGACAGCCAGACCAGTAAGCAGATAATGGACATAATGAAAGAAATATCGAAAGAAAGGCTGGTAGTACTCGTAACTCACAATCGGGAATTGGCCGATAAGTATGCGGATAGGATTGTCAGACTTAAGGACGGCGAAGTAGTCTCAGATAGCAACCCTCCGGAGTCTATGGAAGTGGAATCGAAGTTTTCTCTTAGAAAGACGGGCATGAGCTTTCTCACAGCTCTGAAACTGTCTGGCACAAACATCTCTACAAAAAAGTGGAGAACGGCCCTGACTTCTTTTGCCTCTGGTATAGGTATTATCGGTATCGCGCTGGTTCTATCGCTTTCAAACGGGTTCAACAAGAAGATTGAGGAATTCGAAAGCAATACTCTCTCGACATTTCCCATCACTGTAACCCAGAACACAACCCAGATAACATCGGGTGAAATGGCTTCTCAGCGCAGAAGACTCTTTCGGATCAGAAAAGAACCGGAGTATTCTCCAGGTCCCTATGTCTATCCTCACGACCCCGCGGGAGATATACAGACTCACACTAATGTCTTTTCGCGGGAGTATCTGGAATACATTGGGGAAATCGATCCGCGACTGCTTTCTGGCATCTCCTACACGAGGTTTGTCAACATGAATCTTCTCAGATCAGACGGAGAGACTGCAAAGCCCGTCAGCGCCTTCTCAATAAACTTCACTGCTTATCCGGAGAATCTTAATCCTAACCAACCGGGATATCTGGAGAAGAGCTACTTGCTCCTTGCGGGATCATATCCAGTAGAAACAACTGATCTAGTTATGATAGTTGATAAAAAGAACCAACTCGACAAATCTGTATTGCAGGCTCTCGGAATGGATTATCTTTCACAGACCATAGACTATGAAGCCATAATCGGAAGAGAGTTGAAAGCGGTTCCAAACGATGAATACTATGTGCAGCGATCTAACTACTTCACTCTTAACGGAACCGCAGATGATCTCAGCGAACTGTATAAGAGCGAGAACTCGATAACTCTGAAGATTGTCGGGATTATTCGTCCCCGGGACGAGGTTGAAATACCTCTTCTGCCCACAGGGATCGCGTATTCTAACAGTCTGGCCCGACTTTTCATTGAAAATGCGAATGAATCGGCAATCGTCAGAGCGCAGAGAGAAGCCGATTACAATGTGCTAACCGGAGCACTTTTCGAACCCCAGGCAACCACTTCGTCTTCTTTGAACGTTCCCAGAGTTAACGCCGGCTTTTCAAACAGCTCATCCCGTTCGATAACAAAGGAGACGATGCTTTCTTATCTGGGCGCTGATAGCGCTCCACACTCCATAACCCTGTATCCTGCTGATTTCAATGCAAAGGAAAGCGTGATAGACTATCTCAACTCCTGGAACGAGGAAAAGAGCGATGAAGAGACGGTGATATACTCCGACCTGGCTTCAACTATTACGGACACGGCAGGGGGAATCTTGAATGGAATCACACTTGTACTGATAGCGTTCGCTGCCATTTCGCTGATAGTTTCGTTAATCATGATCGGGATAGTAACGTATATCTCAGTTCTCGAGAGGACGAAAGAGATAGGTGTGCTTCGCTCGCTGGGAGCCAGAAAAAGAGATATCACCCGCGTTTTCAACGCAGAGACGTTCATCATAGGAAGTAGTGCGGGTCTTCTGGGTATAGGTATTGCGTTTCTTTTGACATTCCCGGTAAATAGAATACTGCTCAGACTCACGAATCTCTCGGGAGTAGCTCAGTTGAATCCCCTGCACGCCCTAATGCTGGTGCTTGTCAGTGTTACGCTGACGATTCTCGGCGGATTGATACCCGCCCGCATGGCGGCCCACAAAGACCCCGTAGAAGCCCTGAGAGCCGAGTAGATATCTTCAAATGGCTGGATTGCGAGATTCTCACCCGGCGAAATCCAGTGCAATATGTAGGTTAATGATCTCGTGAAGGATATTAAGGATATCATTCTGAGTACTTCCTGGAGATTGTGAAAGTTCGCGTCTGATACGGCAATTCTGAATTGAGCAACCGCCAGAGACCGCGAACTGATCTGCGTGGAGATCTGCCCCAGCAGCCCTTCGTGGCGGTACGTAAGTTCTTCTTTACGAGCCTTGCAGTCTACAGTTGCTATCTTGTAGCTGCTGCGAGTAACCCGTCTGGTAGAATAAGAGAGTACTCCACACAGTCAACTCTCGAGTCTCTGACTTCATACTCCCGATAATCTTCTAAACTGCATTTGATGCCTTGTTAGCTCTAACGGATACTGAGGGCGTCGAGAAAAGGGTATTCACAGTCTTGTTTCTTAGCAGTCCCGCTCCGAAAGAAAGGGGGATTGAACATGAAAAGACTGTACCTGTATTTTGTGCTCTTGCCTGTCATTATTGCGCTTGTGGGTTGTCCTGGACTGCTCAAAAGACCTAAGACAGCGGAAGGTTTCGCGCTTGTCCAGAGCGGAACATTCTAGATGGGCGATGAGTTTGAAGATTTGAACACATTTTGTCGTCCGGTCTATCAAGTGGCACTTACCTACAACTACTGGATGAAGAAATACGAAGTGACTTTTGCCGAGTATGATGCATTCTGTGACGAAGAGGGGAAAACCAAACCAGAGACGATCAAGGATGGGGAAGAGGACCAAGACCGGTGATGCAAGTCTCCTGGTGGGACGCGATAGCATACTGCAACAGGTTAAGCGAAAAGGAGAAAATACCAGTCGCATATAGATTGCTGGGTGAACCCAATTTTGTCCCTAACATAATCTGGGAGGTGAAGGAATGAAGAGAGCAGTACTGTTAATTGTTGGAGTTCTGCTACTGACGGTTTTTACATTTGCAAACACTGAACCGGTTGTACCGGCGGTATCTGAGGAAGGCCTGGTGCTGGTTGAGAAGGGCAGTTTCACTATGGGGGACACCTGGGGTGATGGCGCCATTGATGAAAAACCGATCCACGAAGTCGCGTTCACATATGACTTCTATATGGGCAAGTACGAAGTTACTTTCGACCAATACGATGCCTTCTGCGAAGCCACCGGCAGGAGTAAGCCCGCCGATAGTGGGTGGGGAAGGGGAGCCAGACCGGTAATATGGGTCAGCTGGTGGGACGCGATGGCATACTGCAACTGGCTGAGCGAGAAGAATGATCTCCCGAAAGCGTATGACGACGGAGGGAGCTTTTTGGACGGAGACGGAATGATGACGGCTGATCCGTCAAAGGTAGTTGGATACAGGCTACCGACGGAAGCAGAGTGGGAATACGCAGCCAGAGGAGGGAACAAGAGCGAGGGATACAAGTATGCAGGAAGTGATAACGTAGGTGACGTTGCCTGGTACTCTGAGAACTCCGGAGGCAAGACCCAAGAAGTCGGAGAGAAGCCGGCAAACGAACTCGGGTTGCACGATATGTCTGGAAACGTGTGGGAGTGGTGCAGCGACTCTTATGACCCATATTCCGGTTCTGGACAGACGGATCCTTACAGCAACCTCAGTTCCTTCCGCGTCTATCGCGGTGGTAGCTGGCGCGACGATGCGACGTTCTCGCGGGTAGCCGATCGCAACGGCTACCGGACAGATTTCACAAACCTCCACATCGGTTTTCGTGTTTGCAGGACGGCGTTTAGAAGCTCTTTTTAGATTTTTCACTACAGCCTGGAAAATCGAGGTATGGGCTTGTATCCCAGGGACATGAGAAGATACCGGAGGTTCTACGGCTTTCAGGATAGTCACGATCCCTCGGGAATCGTGTCCTAGCTTATGCGTTTCCTACAATCTAAATCTTTGAATCCTGACTTAGCAAAAGAGTTGACTCTGTGAAGATCATCAGGGGTCGTCCAGTCTCTTTGTTAAGGAACACGCGAGAAGAAGAGAGAGATGAAAGGGACGAAAAGGAGCATTTCAGGCTTTACGGGATGACAGGGGATGACAACCCTCTCGTGTCATCCTGGCGATTTCTTAGCCAGGATCTCGGTCTTTTCTCCTCAGAAAGGGTCGGAGCGAGATCCCGGGTCGGAGCCCGGGATGACTGTACAATAGCTCCACGGGATGACACGGAATGAAAGGG
>LVBU01000326.1 GCA_001603185.1 Thermotogales bacterium Thermo_02
ATAGTATTTCATATAATAGGCGAAAATCATGGAAACTATGTCCATTCCAAGGTAGGCCGTCAGGAACATTACAAGAAGGTACCTGAAGGATTTGATCTTCAACGGTTCAACAAACATACTTTTGAGGTTCAAGTTAGCCTCGACAGAGGAGAAATCTCTTCTCTCCTTCGTAAAAGCGAAGACTCCTATCCATGGAAGGGAGAATATCAGGCCAAAGACTACGGACATAGTAATATAACCGGTTCTTATGTCTTCAAAGGAACTGACGATCATCATCGGGATCAGTGCACAGACAAGCGAAGAGACCAGCGAGAAGAGCAGTCTGATCGAATTGACGGATGTCCTCTCGTTGTAGTCTAGCGATATTTCGGCCGCCATTGCCTGATAAGGGATCATGATCATGGTCACTACCGTGTTGAAGAAAAGGTAGGCAAACAGTATATAGAGAAACTTTGCCGCTTGGGTGTCGAAGTCAACGGGATACCAGAGTATCATGAAGGAAACGAAAACCAGGACGATTCCGGCGAGAAAGTAAGGCCTGCGCCTTCCAAACCTTGATCTAGTTCTATCGGTTATGCTTCCCATGAAAGGATCGGTTATAGCATCCCATATCCTACCAATAAGGAATACGGGAGCAACGAAGACCATATCCAGACCGACTACATCTGTAAGGAAGATCGCGTAAAAGAAGTTAATTATGTTGAAGGCACCGCCTCCAAAGATGTCTCCAGAACCGAAGAATAACTTGTTTAGAAGAGGAATCTTGTCACTCTCTCTACCAACCGACATTTTCTCAACCCCCAATGACTTCCCAGCCGTTGATTCTGGCGAGGATTTTGAATGATTCTATGTGATTACCGTAAGAAACGGAGATGTGATGAGCAATACCGTTGTAGACAACTCTTTCGAGGACTGTTCTAACGTCTTCGTCAAAGACGGCCTTCATATAAGTGCCCTTCAAAGATTTCTCCATGGGGATGGCCTCTCCGTGGCCTAGAAAGACTCTGTACTTTCCATTTGCCGAGTCGAGCCGACAGACTGAGAATTCGCCCGGCTTCATAACGAAGTCGGCCGTAACACCTTTGCCCCCGGCAAAGTAAGTGTCTAGAGAACAGACTGAACTTCCGTCTGCGAGATTGCAGGGAGCGACTCCGCAATGCCATAACAGGGCGAAGTTTCCTTTGAGGTCGACCTGTGAAAAATCTGCAAGAAACGGTGTTTCCGCTCCAACTGCCCGTTGGGCCAACATGCTCATAACGCCTTCGACATCACCCTCGCAACCCGTTATGAAGCCAAGAGACTGGAGATAAGACATTGCCGCACAGGGAGAGATTCCAAAAGTATTAGCAAACTCCGGCCAGCAACGAATGGCAACGGCATCGAGCGAATTCGATGTCATGAAGTCCTTAAGCTTCGCTGCAAGAGTCGCCACTCTGTCAACCTGATTCTGACTCACTCCCTCTGTGTTGAAGACTCTCAAAACATCTCCTTTGGAGACTTCGATCTCTTCTGCCGAGACTTCGCGCGAGAATATTGAATCCAGTTCATAGTGATCTAGCAGAATACCAGTTTCTCTATATGTGCTCAGTTCATCGATACCGAGGTTGAAAAAACCGTGAGCCCGATAACCGATAATCCCGATACGGCTGCTGGAAAGGGTCTTTTTTATCCTGATTGCGTCTATCCAGTCGGTTTCAACTTTATCCCCGATGACTACGTGATAAGTGCGCTCTCCGGACTTGTAGAGGTTCGAAGCATTCAAATTCACACCACAGACTGAGTTTAGTCTTATCTTTCCGCCGTTGTATGGCAGTTCGTCGAGTCCCCAAAGTAATATCGGCTTTCTGACTTTCTTATGAAGTTCCAACACTAGATGACCTAGATGAAAAGTACCGCTTATAACTACCAGACCGTCTATACCTGACTCTGATAGTTTCGCCGCGGCTTTGCTGGCTTCGGGAACTTCGATTACGAGTTCATCGATGAAGTGCCACTCTACATCAGGAACGCCGCAGAGTTTCCCTTTGATTCTTCCGTACAACTCCTGTGCCGCCAGATAATCGAAGGTCTTTCTGGCAAGACAGACCACCCCTAACTTTATTTTCTGCATGGAAACCTCCATTCTCGAATCAGGCAGTCTTGCCGCCGATGGATGTTGCCCCCGTTTCAAAGAACAGTCTCTCGAGAACCAGCGACAGTCCGCCGATTATTTTGTTATCACTATCGAGTGCGCTTAGTTGAACCACTGAAGAGCTATTGCTGCCAGGAACGAGTTGATCTATCTTTCTCAGAATTGACTGAAAGATCTGATCGCTTTTGAAGAGTGGTCCATAGAGAATCACTCTTTGTGGATCAAAGATCTTCATTACATTTGCGATACCAAGGCTCAAATACTCCAGGGCCATTTCAACAACTCTTATGACTCCCACATCACCGACTTCGTAGGCTTCAACGATCTCTTCCATGACTAAGCTCTTCTCATCGGAATTCAGGTTGAGCCATGGGGTCTCTCCTCTACGCATAAGTTCTTTGACTTCCCAGATCATCTTCTCGGCCGACGTCAGGGCTTCAAGGCAGCCCTTCTGTCCGCACCTGCAGAGAGGACCTCCCCTTTCTATAACCATATGGCCGATTTCGCCCGCACAATCTGTGGATCCGTAAAACAGACTCTGGTTGATTATCACAGCAGAACCGAGTCCGGGACTGTGCTTCACAAATATGAGATTGCTCACTCCCAAATGCTTCTGTAGACTTAACTCCGAGACTGCGAGGGCTCTGACGTTGTTTTCGACCACTACCTTTATTTCCAGACTCTCTTCGAGTATTCGACGAATATTTACCGGTTGAGACCATATACCATATGCGAGGTTGCTCTGCCCACTTTCCGGATCAACACTTCCGACGATACCAACGCCGACTCCCAGAACGTCATCTTTTGTAATACTCTGCTTCCAGAGCATCTGCATTACTCTGCTTGAGATTTCGTTCAGGAATTCGGCTGGTGACCTGTCTCCACCCGTGTCGAACTCCTCATGAGCGAGAAGGTTGAAATCCATATCCGAAACACCAACGGAGGTAGTCCTTGTGCTTATATTGAGACCGATTATGTACTTTCTTTCCTTGTCAATGTCTACGAGAATTCTCCTTCTCCCCGCCTTGGAACTTCTCTGCGCCATTCCGACTTCCTTGAGTATGCCTTGATCTATCATCTCATTCACCAGATTAGTTACTGCCGCCGGTGTCAACCCTGACAGCAAGGCCATTTCTCTCCTCGATAGAGGTCCGCGATCCCTGAGAAGTCTTAATATAAGTGAACGGTTTCTCAGTTTGATAGACGATACGTTCAACCCGCGAGTCTTATTCACCATAAATCAACCATTTCCTCCGGAGCTTTCCTAAGAATGGGAAGTTCAAATTAGTAAACACAATTAACTAAGAGACATTAGATACATTCTATCACGGAAAAAAGTGGAGATATAACAGAATAATTCAACCTGTTAATTTA
>LVBU01000327.1 GCA_001603185.1 Thermotogales bacterium Thermo_02
CTTGTTTAGCTGTTTTCAGATTTCTTGCTGTCAAAGTTGAGTCATTCATTTTGGCAGATGTCTCCGACCCGGTGAAGATATCCGTAAACGCCAGGGTTAAAGCCGCAGGAAACTGCATGGCCTTCCTAGTCGATTCGGGAAGACTCTATTGCCTTGAAAGAGAGTTCTTCGAGGTCTTCGACATCGCAGATATCGAGAACATAAGAATGCTGAAAAGAATAGAAGGATATGGTGGAGGATACATTCTTTTTGATAAAATGAAGGAGCTGCTCTACCTATCTAACTGGAGGCGGGGAATTGCAATCCTGGATGTCTCAAAAAGAGACGACCCGATTCCACTGGGAAGCGCCGATTGTGACTGCGTCGATCTTCATCCCGTTGGAAATGATGGACCATATGGTATGTCAAGCGGCCTTTGTCTCAGAGGCAATTTCCTGTTTGGAGCTACCATGGATTACGTCACGTCGAGAAACCTGGGAGCTTTGTACGTGTACGATGTTTCAGATCCTTCAAATCCAAAGAAAGTCACGAAAATTCCGACTCCGGACTTCAGAGCGCACGGGATGGATTCGAAAGGCAACTATGTCTTCGCCGTCGGCGCACATGGGGTTCTATCATTCGACATCTCTATTCCTGAAGACCCCATGATTGTTGGAGAGCTGAAGACTGGAAATCACTTTTTAGTGAGCGCGAAGCTAGCAGATGACTTTCTCTTTGCAGTTGGTGTTATTCACAGCTCCGTCGAACACAACGGAATTCTTGACGTAATAGATATCTCTAACCCTCTGCACCCTCGACTCATTGGAGAAATTGTCTTGCCGTTGAGTTTCTTCGGGGACAGCATAACGATCGACAATGAGATAGCCTATGTCGTCTGTGACTCGGGCGTGGCGATTGTAGATATCGGCAGACCGGAATCGCCGAGATTGCTCGCCGCCCGTAACGCTCCTGAAGGCAAATGGAACTCGGGAATACACGTATATGATATCTAATAAGCTCAATCAACCGTGAGTATCTCCAGTCCGGAAGTGATTCGGAATCTATTTGAGGGACGGAACAAATCGGTAATACACGGATCGAAAGGATCGCTCACGTCGATGACTCTCAATCCGAAACTCGAAACGAGGACTAGTCTCTCCCCGATCTTCCTCATCGAGATGTCTTGATTGTCTGACAGAAAGTTGATGGCCAGAAGCGTCTTTCCTTGGAATTCCGGCTCTTCAGGCCGCCTTAGATCAACGATATTCAAGAAGGCCGTGTCCCACCTTAGAGCCCATTCATGCTCGACAAGATACGCGGAGTCTCCATCAACGAGGAATGCGACCCCTATCATCCTATCCCTCTTCTTGAGTACAGACTCTCCGCTCTCTTCAAGACTTATCATGTTCTTGACCATGAAGCTGTTGAATCCAGCTATATACAATGCGTCTCCTCTGCTTGCGAAAACATAGCCCTTGCACGGAGCAGTACCTACCTCTTTTCTCAACTGAGGTTTGTCGGGCACCGAAATGTCGTAAATCAGAATGCATTCTCTGTCACCGGATATGCTTAGATCATTGATTAGCAAAAGAAGAGAGTTTCCAGATAGTATGACATCCGATAGTACCAGTTCTCCCGACAGATTCGCCGGGCAGATGGAGCTGAGTAGCCCGGGACTTCTCGGATCTGCGACATCTATTATCCCGACGCCCTGCACTTCGTTCATAATAAACACCAGATCACGACTGGAGGCCGACACTATCTTCTTTCCACCGTAGCCCTTGAACTCTGACAGGAGAGTTATTTCGGCTGTTTTCTCTATTTCGTATATATCCAGTCCCGAATTGCCCGAACAGACAAGATTCTTTCCGATCTTGCCGAAGTCTCTGTAGAAGCTTCGACACGGTTTTCTACTGACGAGTACCGGCTTTCGATCAGGCGTAATGTCAACAATCATGAATGCGCTGTCTTCTCTTTCCTCGGGATCAGAATCCATTGAAATCGCGAGATTATTCATATTCTCTCCCACCTTTCATATCCCAAACAGAAGAGCCTATAACTTCAATTGATTCATAGACCATGGACGCTCCTGATGGCCCGCAAAGACCTCTAACGGTAGGTCTTTCGGGGTTAGCGATTTCTACAGCTGAAATGGTATTGTCGCTCACAACATAGACAAAATCATCTACCACTGCCAGATTCCAGCTGGTACGACCGATTGTCGGCGTTTCTCCAATCTTCCTTATATGAAGTGGGTTAGTGATGTCAAAAACCGACAGTATCCCGGCCGACCCTTCAGGAGCGTAATCTGACCCCGCACTGAACAGCAGATTCTCCCGAATCGCTGCATTACAGCACATTCTAGCCTTGAGTTCATGTCTGTTGATAAGAACGGGATCGAGCGGCTCTGAGATGTCGAAAACAAGTATGCTCTCAAAACCCGAGGCATAAGCAAGGTTTCCTTGAGCGACCATTCCGTGGCTTCGCCAGGGCGCGGTGCTGATCATGCTCGCCTGACTCGGATTCGATGGATCAGAAACATCATAGGTTATTAGAACTTCTCTGTGCTTATCGTCTGTATAGTCGCAGGTGACGCAGAACAGATAATTGCCGCGAAGAGAGAGTCCGGCGACTCCGTAAGGCCCAAAAGGTGTCTTGTCGTCGGGAAGAACCTCGTAGTTGCACGGTGCCAGCCCGGCAACGAATGGATTGCAGGGGTCATGGACATCGACAATGGTTATATTCCCCTCTTCCAGGAAGTCAGATAAGCGTAATTTCCATCAGAGGACAGCTCCATACTGATGCCCCCGTACAGATCAAGATGGGAAAGCTCTTTTACAGCTTCAAGGCTTGAAACGTCGTATATTGAAAAGCCTTTAGGCATTGAGCAGTATAGAAGTCCATCTCGATTTCTTAAGGAATGGACAACGTCAGGAGTTTCGAGAACAGAAAGCAGAGACAGCCGAAAAGGATCGTCGGCATCTACTAAATGCAGCCTGTGTCTGGTCTTTCTGGGATCATTGTATTCGCTTACTGCGAGAACTCTCTTCATGGCGCACCTCCCGAAAAGCTCAATGACTGAGCAATGTGCAATGAAACAAACGAGTAAAGAGTGTTCTAGGCTACTACAAATGACCACAACGGAGTTTCTTCTGAAAGACTGATTGACTTGTCAAGTATTGGAGAGTGTCTATCATTATATTGACTCATTCTGCTACTAGTTTGATGGTACTTCCCATATTCGATAGCAAGTTCTTCACATGGCAGTTTGATTATTGTTCCTTTGGATCATGTTCCTCTGTTTCTGCTTCAGCATATCGTCAAATGTGACTTGCGGATTCCTGTAAAAGAATTGCTCTCTGCCAGTCCTGTCGTATATCGCTCTATTCGGGCACCAGTTAAGGCAGGCATGACATTTTTCACATTTATGCAGCCAGACCGGCCTTCCGGAAATCATCTCGATATTGTCTACCGGGCAGACTCTTGCACAACTACCGCAGCCATTGCAAGACTGGTTTGTCTCAAAAACCATATCTATTCTTCCGATCAGCTCTTCTCTCGACTGCTCCTTCGAGCCTCCGGTCTCTTCAATCATATACTTCATATAAGCGGGTCTCAGCAAGGGTGTTAACGGAATCTGTACAAGATCTATAAGCCTGTTCGATACGAAATAGAACTCCTTCTTTTGCGAGATCCTGTCAGCGATGTCCAGCGATAACGCCTTCCATTTCTTCAGTACTCTGGTGGAATTCTCACCGGGCTTCTTGAATGAATTCTGGGGCATGTGAACTCCAATAACTGCCGAGAGTCTTCCCCCGGCGGAAGAGAGGACACTCCTCAGTTCCTTTATCGAATCGCCCTTTCCACCGCCATAAGTACATACAGCGAAGATGTATTTGTCGCCGATGCCTCCCAATTTGCTACAGAAACTCTTCACGATATTCGGCAACCCCATGAAGTAAACGGGAAAGACTATTCCTATGCTCTCCGCTTCAACGGAAATGTCTTTCTCATCTTTGAATGAAGCTATCGGAAAGAGAGATGCCCCGATTCTATCCGCAATATCTCTGGCAACAACAAGAGAGTTGCCCGTTCCGGTGAAGTAGTAAACAGCTCTTTCCAAAACTTGCCTCACAATCCTGGCTAGAACCGCTGCCGTTAAAGAAACGTGATGCTCCAGCCTGAATTCGCAGAACAGTCCGGATCATTTTTCTGGATTACCCGAGGAGAACACAGACTCAAAAAGCCGTTCGGGTTTCTACACAGCTGCCTTTTTCGACAATCTCCACAATCTTGTTGTCAGTACTCAGTATCGCGAAGGAAGTATCTCTTCAACAATAATGATACCACCGGTATGCTCTGCACAAGACCGATAATCTTGAGAAGACATTAACTTTCCTTCGTTCAGAGAGTTTGACAAAAACCACAAAAAAAGTGGCCCGCCTGAGCGAGCCCAATATCCACACCTCTGTTTCGGAAGGGATTATTCAAGTTCTCTTCTTACGACTTTCTCTTGTTCTTTCGAGTCGTTCTTCCTCGATTTCCTAGGCTTCGATTGTCATTCCAAATTCATCATTAGCAAATGCCCTTTCACTTGCCTGAACAATAGCCACTTTCTCTACACCAAAGTCTCTGTAGAAGACTATGACCTTGTCTCCGTCCTTGATAACACAGCCTCTTGACATCGCTGTCTTGCATATCTCCTTCCAGAGGGCGTTTCTTGCGGCGCAACAGTGAATGTTCAGACATTCGCTCTGCAGTTCTACCGGTATCATTTCGTTTGAGACAAGTATATAGACAGCGGTGACTTCCGAGTCGTAGTTCCCGACAAACGTTGGCGCTTTGGCAGTCCTTAGTTCAGATGTGCCCTCAAAAAACGTGCTGACAGTTTCGTTGGCCATAACCGTGAAGACAGACAGTAAGATCGTTACAATAAGTATTCCTGCTACCCTTTTCATACCAGATACCTCCTTTAATCGAGTCGATTCGAACTTCTGTGCCCTTTGGTCCTCTAGGAACTTAATGTGCGAAGACCTCGTCTGCGTAGTCAACTACTTCTATACCTTCGCCTATTCTCTCTGAGCCACCCGGACTGAACAAGTTCATTAGATAGGGGCTCTGAGGGTTTGAGACGTCTATCATTGCAAGTCCACCCTGACAGGCGAGATAGGCGACGTTATCGACGACTTTAACGTTTGAAGCAGTCTTCGCGGGAATCAATATCTCACTCAGGTACTGGATGTGCAGTGGATTCGATACATCGAGGATCCTGAATCCGGCCATTCTTCGGTTTGGCTCATACGCAGTCTCTGGTACATATACATAATTTCCAGACATCCAGGGATTCATTCCGAATCTTTCGGGTGTGTCGATTATGGATATTATTGTCGGTTCGTCCGGTCTCGATATATCGATCACCATAGTGTGTCTCAAACCTACTACGATTGCGAAATTTCTCTTCAGTACAATGCCGTGGCCACGACATGGAGAAGTTCCAATGCGCGCAATCCATTTCGGGTTCCTCGGTTGTTCAATATTGTAGACATATAGAGCCTCACGGTTCTGGCGCATATCATAGTCCATTGTGGAAGCAAAGAGAAACCTGTCTTTTACTGCGAGTCCCGAGACTCCATAAGGATGGATTTCTCCTTCGAACTGATTCTCTCCATCGCAACTCATCCTTCCGATAATGCTTGGATTTTTAGAGTCGCCTATATCAATTATCAGGACTCCGTTGTTCCAGTCTGCTAGATAGACTCTCTTTTCACTTTCAGAGACAACTATCTTGCAACCATGGCTCGCCTTAAGCCGCGATTCAAGTATTGGATTGAACGGGTTTGAAATGTCGAAGACCATGAAACTACCCGGAGGTGCACAGTAAAGTCTGTGATCGCTGGCGGCAAAAGCGCAGCAGTGATCTGGCACTGAAGTCCTGCTGACTATCTCTGGGTTGTTGCCATCGGTGACGTCTATTAGAGCAAAGGCGCAATCTCTTCTTCTTGGGAAACAGGAATCTGCAGTAATGACGACTCTTCTCATGTTCTCACCTCTCTTCGACAGTGGGGATTCGAACTGTCTCTGAAAAATGAAAGGGGGGGATGGTCACCCCCCTCTCTCGGTCTAAACGGGTCGGGGGTCATATATCTTAAACAGAACCTCTCAGGTGACCTCTTCTAGCTTTCCAATAAGAGTATAAGTTCGTTTTTCCGATCGTATGGGTACATTTACTCCGAAGTTCATGGGAACACTTCACAATTTTCTGAATCAGGAAAACCCTCGTAAGCCTAATTGATAAAGGATCACAGCTCAATGGTCAAAATCTGGCGAAAAAGTGAGTGTGTTTTTTGCATGTGGAATGGTTTTTTTGGAAGAAAAAGCGGGAGTTTCAAAAAAAGAGGATGTCCCCCTTGACAACTAACTGTACTATTTGATATAGTACAGTTGTGATAGATGAAAAGGGAGTGGTCTGAGTGTCTGAAAAGACGATTGAAGTGGGCAAACTGAGAAAGAGTTACGGAAATTTCGAGGCGGTTAAGGGAATCGATCTGAATATTGTACCGGGAAAAGTCAACGCTCTTCTGGGACCCAACGGAGCGGGAAAGACAACAACGCTCAAGTCAATTCTCGGACTGGTCCAGTACCAGGGCAGGATAAGCGTTCTTGGTAAGGGTATAGACGAAGTGCGGAGCAGAATATCGTTTGTTCCGGAGGACAAGAGCTTCTATGACAGTCTCACTCCGGAAAAGGCGGTCAGGATGTGCTCAATGATGCTGGACAGCTTCGAAGCTTCTAGGGCTATCGATTTACTGAATAACTTCGATCTTCCGCTCAGAAAGAAGATATCTAGTTTCTCTCACGGCATGAGAACATCTGTGTATCTCTCGGTCGCTCTGGCTCAGGACGCAGAGATCTTCATATTCGATGAACCCACCTGGGGACTCGATCCGCTGAGAAGAGACGAGGTGCTCGAGATGATAAGGGGGCTTTCCGACCGGGGAAAGACCGTCCTGTACACTTCTCATATAATACCCGAGGTTGAGAAGATAGCCGACGTGTTTTCAATAATGTATAAGGGAGAGGTGCTCTTCACCGGAGAGTTGAAGGGGCTGGATGACAGATTCGCCCTCTTCTCACTGCCAATCGAAGCAAAGATCGACAGAGACGGTCTTCTCGCTATCGTTAGGGAAGCTCAGTCTCTAAAAGTCATGACGGAAGAAAGAGAAAAAGTAGAAGAGATAAAGAGAATCGAAGGCGCCAAAGAGGAGACGGTAGATCTTGAATCCTTCTTCAGCCTTCTCGTAAGGGGGAATAAGAATGTTCTATAAAGAACTGAACGAGATGAAGCTCAGAGTATTGATAATCTTTGCCGTACTTATAATGGCGCTTGTGGTGACCGTAGTCATGAGGCCTTATGCAGCACAGATGATGGAAGAGATGGCCGGTCAGCTTGAGCAGCTTCCGGACTTTCTGAAGAATCTTATCGGCGACGTTTCGAGCCTTACGAGACTGAACGACGACGATTACTACCTTATAAGTCAGTGGCAGGGAAAGAACTTTGGTCAGTTTCTGCCCTTTGTAGTGTTGCTTATCGCCTTTCCTATCTTTGCGAAGGAATTCGACAAGAAGACCATCTATTTCCTGCTGTCCAGAAAGAATAGAAAGGACGTCTTCAGAGTGAAGTATTTCACGGGCATGGCCGCGGTTCTGGCGGTCACGGCGTTGCTGTCTCTTCTGGGGCCTCTCTTCATGAATCTGGCAGGCTATTCAACGGGTTTTATTTATTCGCTAAAGGCTCTTCTCCAGCAAGCTGCCGGAGCGGTCTTCTTCTATGCGTTGTTTACTCTCTTATCTGTCAGCAGCAGGGATCAGGTGAGGCCCGTGGTCTTCGGCATAGTGATAGTCATCGGATTGCCAATAATCGGAATAATCGATGCGATATCTTGGCTGAACCCGTACCCGTTTATCCTGGCCTCAAATATCGCACAGAGCGAAAACATCGACTGGATATACCTCGGGGCGCTTGTGGCGATTACGGCGGTGCTTACGGCTGTTGACTACAAAATCTTTGAAAGAAAAGAACTGTGATTGATTCACCTGGAGAAATACGGCTCCAATAAACTGCAGGCTTCATGGCAAACAGTAATGATTGACAAAAGTTGGAGGTAAAGAAAGATGCTTAAGAAAACAGTTTTAGCGGCTTTGTTGCTCTTGTCCTTTCTGGCCGTCGCGTCCGTGGAGATTGCCAGCCAGTACGTAAGTGGATTGTTCGAAGGAAGATACGAAGAGGTCTACGAGTTACAGGATTCGTCCATGAAGAAGGCTCAGCCTCTCTCGGCGATAAGGAAGCTTCAGGGCCAGCTTCTGTCACAGATCGGAAAGCCTCTGGCTATTCTTGATACTCAGGAAGTCACTCAGGGCGAGCTGGTCTCCTACATTATGGCGACTGAGTTCAGGGCGGGAATATTCGATCTGATAGTTACGGTAAACTCCGAAGAAAAAGTCGCAGGCTTCTTTGTCAGACAGTCGAGCTATGTCAAGTCCGAGAAGCAACCTGTAGAAATCATGGAGGGTGACGCATTGGTCAATCAGTATTTGAACGGCTTCTTCTCGGGTAAGTACGAGGAGATCTACGAAATGCAGAGCGAAAGGCTTAAAGAAGCACAGACGGTCGAAGTCCTGAAGAGCCTTCATGGACAACTCAAGGGGCAGATCGGCAATCCTCTACAGACACTCAACGTTGAGAAGATCGAGAACGACGGGCTCATGTCATACGTAATGACTACTAAATTCGAGGCCGGGGTCTTCGATGTCACGGTTACAGTCGACAGCGGCAACATGGTCGCCGGATTCTTTGTGCGCCCGTCGTCGTACTCGGATAGACCTCTTCCAGACTACGCCGATTCGTCGAGCTACATCGAGCAGGATATAACCGTCGGAAGTGAACCGTACTATCTGCCCGCAAAGCTCATGGTTCCTGAAGGTTTGGACTCCTATCCGCTCGTTATAATCCTTCAGGGATCGGGAACACACGATGTTGACGGCACGCTGGGACCCAACAAACCTTACAGAGATATCGCCGTCGGTCTCGCTTCCAGAGGGATAGCCACTCTTAGATATCCAAAGAGATACTTGGTTTATCCCGACAGAGTAGCCGAGATTGGAACAAGTGCGGAGGCCGAATATATTGAGGACGCTCTCACGGTTATCGCCCAGATGAAAGGCATTCCTCAGTTCAGCGGGATCTATCTTGCCGGTCATTCGATGGGAGGAATGGTAGCACCCTGGATTGCCGAAGAAACAGGTGTTTCCGGCGTAATAGTCCTTGCCGGCTCACCTGTCAAACTGGCGCAGATAAGCATGGATCAGGTTCTCGACCTTATGGGCGATCAGCTGACGCAGGAACAGAAAGATCAGGCGGTAGAGTTCTACACTCAGCTTCTGGAACAGAAGATACCGGCTGAAACCGACCTCGGCCAGGGTCTCACGGCTTCTTACTACTACAGTCTCGACAGATATTTCTGTATGCCCGTACTGGAAAACACGGAGCTGCCCGTTTTGATAGTCAACGCCGAGCTTGACTTCCAGAGCCCTGCCGGCTATTTCGACATATTTGCCCAGAGGCTGGGAGATAGGGAGAACGTCACTCTGAAGTTGCTACCGAATTTGAACCATATATTCAACGAGACAGACGGCACAATAAAGGGAATTGAAGAGTATGATAGGCCGGGATACGTGGCTGTAGAGCTAATAGACCTTCTGGAGCAGTGGGTGAAAGACCAGAAGTAGATATGTCTGCCGGAGAGGACTGAGGCGGGAGAGGGTTCCGGCTCTTCCGGCCTCTCTCGTCCGGTTCTGGCATTTCACCTCCATATCTTCCCGGATATGAGATACTAGACTAAATCGAAGGTGATAATGTGTGGCTTAATATCGACTTGAGATCTCCCTCACCTATCTATGACCAGATCAAGAGAGGAGTGAGGGAAGAGATTATGAAAGGAAACCTGAACGAAGAAGATACTCTTCCCTCGATAAGAGAGCTTGCCTCTCAGATAAGGGTAAATCCTAACACCGTCGCCAGAGCTTACAGAGAACTCGAGATGGAAGGCACCATTATGGCAAGACAGGGTTTGGGGTATATAGTAGTAAGTAATGAAGAACAGGTGAGAGACTCTGTGTTCGATAATCTTTCAGGTGAGCTTAGAGAGCCCATACTTCGCCTCAAGAAGTCAGGGATTCCTTTTGAGAAGCTCCTGGAGGTGATCAAGGAGATATGGAAAGACCAGAACTAGTCCTGAAGATCAACAGCCTTGTGAAGACTTACCCGGGGGGTGTCGAAGCGGTAAGGGGAGTCGATCTCGAAATAGAGAGCCAGCGGGTCTATGCCCTCCTCGGTCCAAACGGAGCCGGAAAGACCACCGTCCTGAAATCGATTCTCGGTTTCATCGATTATTCGGGGAGTATAGAGCTGTTTGGGAAGAAAGTGGATGAAGTCAGGGGAATGCTTTCCTTCGTTCCTGAAGAGAAGAGCTTTTACGAAAACATGGATATTGCCGGGGCGATCAGATTAACCTCCAGAATAACCGGGAGCTTCGATGAAAAGAAGGCGAGGGAGTTCATCGGTCACTACAGGCTTCCCTTTGGAAAGAAGATAAGAACCTTCTCCAACGGCATGAAAACCGCCCTCTATGTCAGTCTCGCTCTCGCGACAGACAGCGACCTGTATATTTTCGATGAGCCCACATGGGGTCTGGATCCGATTCTGAGAGAGGACACTCTGGAGTTCATAAGAGAGAAAGTGATTCTTGGCAAGACCGTCCTGTATACATCTCATATGATACCCGAGGTGGAAAAAATTGCCGATGAGTTCTTCATACTGGTTAGAGGAGTTGTCCGCTATGGAGGAACTGTCGATGGACTGAAAGAGAAATATAGAATCGTGCGCATGCCTCCGGATACGCAAAGAGGAGTCTTTGGAGAGAAACATCTTGCTCTGTGCAGGGAAATGAACAGGCTTTCATTGATCACCGAAAATGACGAAGAAGTCGAAAGATTCTACGCTATTGACAACGCAACAGTTTCCGTTCCCGATCTGGAAGAGTTTTTCCAGATTCTGGTAAGAAGCGAAAACGGAAATTCTATTTGAGATACGGAGGTTTATATGATAGAGATCAAGAATCTGACCAAGGTTTATAGTGGTAGTGTGAAGGCCGTTGACGGTCTGAGTTTATCGGTAAGAAAGGGTGAGATTTTTGGATTTCTCGGTCCGAATGGCGCCGGAAAGACGACTACCATAAAGATGATTGTGGGCCTTCTGAAACCGACGGAAGGAACGATAAACATAGAGAATATAGATATCGTGTCCTCACCTGTGAAGGCAAAGATGAAAATGGGCTATGTTGCAGACGAACCGCTGGTTATGGAGAAGATAACGGGTGTTCAGTATCTCAATCTTATCTCCGATGTCTTCCAGTTACCGCCGGAAGTGCGAATAGACAGGGCGACAAGACTTCTAAGGAACTTCAAGCTAGCCGACGCGGTGAAAGACCCAATATCGACATACTCCCACGGAATGCGACAGAAGCTTTCCTTGATAGCGGCACTCATACATAACCCTGATCTCTGGATACTGGACGAACCCATTGTCGGTCTCGATCCCGAGTCGGCATTCATTCTGAAACAGATGATGAGAAACCATGCGAAGACCGGAAACACTGTCTTTTTCTCGACACACGTTATGGAAGTGGCCGAAAGAATCTGCGACAGAATAGGGATAATAAACAAGGGCAAGCTCGAGTTCGTCGGGACGGTTGAGGAACTCAGAACATTGAGAGGCCAGGGAAGCCTCGAACAACTCTTCCTGGAGGTGACCGGTAGTGAGACTGAAAATGGTGATTTCTCTTACCTGGACGCTGATTAATTCTCACTATAATCTCCCCAGATCGGTATATCACTTCAAACGACGAGAGCGCCTTTGGGAGCCCGCGCTGATCGTAGGAGTCATTGTGCTTCTGCTGATCACTATGGGGCCGCTCTACGTAATGCTCATGGATACTATGTATGGCCAGTACGAGGCCGCCGGAATGCTTGAACTCTTTCTGGCAAATCCCTTTATCATAGCGAACATTTTTGGCCTTATGTTCGGAATATTCCTCATGATCAGCACTTTCTTCTTCGGAGATGACATGAGGGTCCTGACTCCCCTGCCACTGAAATCCACAGAGGTGCTTCTATCTAAGTTCTTCGTCGTTCTTCTCGATCTAATGATCATATCTCTGGTGGTCTTATTGCCTCCGTATATTTACTACGGAATAAGGAGCGGGGCCGGGATCGCTTACTGGCTATTCATGATAGCGGCCTTTCTTCTGAGTCAGGTTTTGCCATTGTTGATAAGTGCTATCATAATTCTACCTCTTTCGCGTATCTTCAAATTCAACCGATACAGAGACTCTATTGTGTACTTTATTGGCGCTGGAGTGTTGATCGCTTCGTTTGCCTTCATTTTCTTCACGAGCAGGGTAGATCCCAATATGAGTCCGGAAGACTTCGCGCGGATTTTCTCTGACAGAGATGCAATTCTGAACAAGACTGCCGGTGTATATCCTCCTACTATTCTCGTTATGAGAGCTTTGACGCGACCGTTTGTCGAGGGTTTCCTCTGGTTGCTCGCCTTTGTTGCGCTTCATGGAGCCGCGCTCATGGCCTTCCTGTTTCTTGGCGACAGGTTTTACTACTCTACCTACTCAAGTCTTCAGGAGAATTACGCTAAGAGATCGAAGCTCAGGGAAGGCGAAATGGCAGAATTGCTCGGAATTCAGCGGACACCGTTCTCTGCTCTGTACAGGCGAGAATGGTGGTACTTTCTCAAGGTTCCCGCCTTCGCTTTCAATGGATTTGGCAACGTAATCGTCTTTCCAATACTTCTTGTAATAGCAGCGGTGGCCGGGCAGACCGATGAGCTGGGCCGACTGATACAGGCAATGGAAGAGTACCGGGGCATATTCCTGCCCGTCGGTATACTGGTCTCTACGCTCGCCGGCGGAATCAACGGACTCGCGACATCGATATTCAGCAGAGAAGGAAAGCTACTACAGGAGTTGAAAGCACTTCCGGTTAGTGTCTCGAGTATTATGCTGGTCAAGTTTATGCACGTGGAGACATTGAGCCTGATTGGACCCTTATCGTCATCAATTGCTCTTGGAATCATACTTAAGATAACTTTCTTCGAAGGCGTTCTTATCTTTCTAATCGGAAGTCTCTGCGTCACTTTTTTGAATATCCTTCAGATGTTTGTTGACGTCGTGAAGCCCTCTCTCAAGTGGGACAATCCTCAGAAGGCGATGAAACAGAATGTGAATGTGGCTCTCTCGATACCTATAGTTTTCGGTTTCGTCGGTGGCTTCGGGTATCTTACTTATCTTCTGAGAGACTCTCTTTCCGGCTCACTTATGACTCTCTTAATCGCAGTGATAAGTATTGCCGGATCTGCGCTGATGTGGCCGATAGTCCTCAAAAGAGCCGGTATCCTTATGACAAAAGACCTTTCACTCTAGCAAAAAAATCCCGGGGCGCCAGATAATGTTCGATCTAGCTGTCCCGGGATTGCAGTCAGAGAACCCGCTTTAGCCCGCGGTCGGTCCCATATAACCCAGGAATCCCGATATTTCTCTCGCAGTCTGTATGACTTTGAGCGCATAGACTTCGTGATCCAGAAGCCTGTTCAGTTTGTTCAGAGCGATATTCATCGAAGCGACGACTCTTCCCTGCGAGTTGAAGATAGGGGCTGCGAAACATAGTTCACCGGGAGTGAATTCTTCGTCGCTTATAACATAGCCTCTCAATCTCGTTTCGTTAAGCTCTTTGAGGATTGAGTCTGGATCGATAGGAGTCGAGGGTGTGAACTTCCTGAATTCGGTACTTCTCAGATAGGAGTTTATTTCTTCGGGATCGAGAAATGCCAGAAGCGCTCGTCCTAGAGAAGTGCAGTAAAGGGGAATCTCGAAGCCAATTATACTGTTTATAAAAACCCTGTCGGAAGCGAGACTTCTATCTACTATAAGAGCCTTCCAGTTGTTTAGAATAGCCAGATGAGCGTTTCCTCTGTATTCATGTGCGAGATTATGTAAGGGGACCCTGGCAATCTCTATAAGGTTCAGTCCGGAGAGGACGAGGTTGCCTTTGATTATAAGGTTGATTCCCAGGCCGTACTTGCCGTTCTCTTTGCGTACTATGTACTTGAACTTCTCCAGAGTGGATAGCAGCGGGTATATGCTGCTCAAGTTCAGTCCCAGTGTTCTGGCTATTTCCGAGGCTGTCAATTCCCTCTGTTCTCTCGAAAAACAGTCTAGAATACTCAATGCTTTCTCAAGCGATTTGTTCTGATACTCTCTCACAGTTTATATACCTTCTTCCAGCTTTACAGATATCTCATTTTATCCAATTGAAGCGAGTTTTTCAAATACCCCTGAAAGGTTTTTCTTGACTTCAAGGAAGATCTCATAGTACTCTCTGTATTTTTCGTGGTTCTTCCAGTCCGGAAGCGCAACGCTCTCTATCGAGATTATCCTGTCCAGATCTTCAAACCCTTCCAGAATACCCGCTCCAACTCCGGCAGCAACAGCCACGCCTAGCGAACCCGCCTCCTGAACGACTGACGGGCATAGAACTTCCTTACCAGATATGTCGGCAAGTATCTGCCTCCACAAAGGCGACTTTGCGCAACCTCCGATAACCCTCACTTGATCTGAGCTGTATCCCTGACTGGAGAAGGAATCCATTATCTCTTTCAATCCAAATCCCATACCCTCTATGGCGGCACGATAGATGTCTCCAACGTTGTTTGTCAGGTTAAGGCCGAAGAGAACACCCCGGGCGTCAGGGTTTGTCTCCCCTGCCCATATTCCACGCATAAACGGAAGGAAGATCAACTTGCGGGCACCGATTACGCTGGAGATTGCTTCTTCGTTCATTGCTTCAAACTCGCTTTTGCTCGTCTCGTTACTTTCAGCCGACCTGTTATATCTGTATATTGCGTCTCTGAGCCACTGATAGCATATGCCGGCCCCGGTCATCTGGTACTGCAGTGCATAGCCGCCGGGAACAATATGACAGTAGTTGACCAGCCTTGAATCATAATCAAGCACAGGAAGTCTGGAGAAAAAGCCCATCCATGCGGCCGAGCCAAGGCATATGTAAGAGACACCCTCTTTGATGGTACCCGCTCCTGCTGCAGCACAGGGTACGTCACCCCCTCCCATGACTACAGGAGTTCCCTGACGGAGTCCGATTTCGATCGAAGCTCTCTCAGATAATAGGCCCGCGATGGATGAAGCTTCCGTCAATTCGGGCATAAGCTCTTCGGGTATTCCTGCGGCCCGAAGTATTCTGTCACACCACTTTCTCTCTCTTATGTCGAGCGCACCGGTGTTGCACGCCTGAGAGTAATCCGTCTTCGCTGTTCCCGTCATGCGATAGACAAGGTAGTCAACGGTGTTCAAAACTTTCGCGGTTTTTCCGAATTCCTCCGGTCTTTCATCGCGGAAGGCCATTATTTTGAAGAGTGAGTACTGTTCAGGCACCTGGCCGGCGCCGGTCAGATTGTAGAACTCTCTTGAGGGCAGTTCGTACATGAAGGCCTCGACCTGTCTTCTCGCGCTGAGATCAGAGTATATGGGAATCTCCTCAAGCAGGAGTTCGCCGTCTCTTCCTACAGGGACCATGCTTGGGGAATGGCCGCTGCAACCGATAGCAACTATATCTTCACGAGAAATCCCGGTCTTGTCCAGCAGTCTCGATGTTGTTCTACACAGGGTCTGCCACCAGTCTTCCGGACGCTGAAAGGCCTTTCCATCCTGAGGATAGTAGGTTCTGTAGTTCTCCAGCTCGCTGGCAACCAGATTCATGTTCTCATCGAATATGCAGGCCTTATCGGTTGTAGTTCCAAGGTCGTGCGTGAGTATATATCTCATTTTTGCCTCCACTCTTCTCTCAGGAAACGATATCTTTAAGTCCCGCTGCGTATGAGAGAATCTCTTCTTCTGAAGTCTTACCGGGCATTAGCTCTCCGGTAATTCTTCCCTTGTGCATGACAATGATTCGATCACTCATGCCGATTATTTCGGGCAACTCGGAAGATACCATGATTATTGACATGCCGTCTTCGGTAAGGCGCTTCATCAGGCGATAGATTTCGGCCTTGGTTCCAACGTCTATTCCCCGTGTAGGTTCATCAAGCAGCAGCACTTTAGCTCCGTTGAAAAGCCATTTGGCAAGAACAACTTTCTGCTGGTTGCCTCCGCTCAGGTATTCCACGAGTTGTGTCATGGAGGGTGTTGCGATCTTCAGTTTCTCTATATACTCATTGGCAGCCGACCTGTCTTTCTTGGTGTTTACGAAGCGGAGGTTGCAGATCTTGCGATGACCGGCCAGAGAGATGTTATTCTTCACTGACATCGGCAGCACAAGGCCCGTTCCGTGCCTGTCCTCTGTGACGAAACCGAAGCCATTCGAAATTGCCCTCGCGGGGTTCCTGTTGTTTATGCTCTTGCCGTTGAGCTTTATCGTCCCGGAGCAATTGCTGAGCCCAAATATCGCTTCGCACAGTTCCGTTCTGCCGGCTCCCATCAATCCGGCAATACCGAGAATCTCTCCCTTTTTCAATTCGAAACTCAGGTCATGAAGCTTGTTTGTCGATAGGCCATTTACCTTAAGAACAACTTCGTCTGTCTGTGATTCGCGCCTGGAAGGATACATGTCTCCTATCTCTCTTCCGACCATAAGTCTTACGAGGCCGTCGTTATCGATCTCTGACGGCAGAATCGTGTCAACGTTTCTTCCGTCTTTAAGTACCGATATCCTGTCGCTGATACTGAATATCTCTTCAAAGTGGTGAGATATATAGATTATTCCAATATCTTTCTTCATTCTCTGCATTATCGAATGAAGCCTCTCGAGATCATTCTTCGGCAGAACAGCTGAAGGTTCATCCATAATAAGAATTTTCGGCTTTCTATAAAGAGCCTTTGCGATCTCGATTTTCTGCCCCTCTGCAACACTCAATTCGCAGACATTCTTTGAAACATCTATGTCTTCAAAGCCTATTTCTTTTAGAAAGGCGGCGGCCTCTCGAAAGAGATTCTTCCAGTTTATCAAGATGCTCTTTGGCTTACCGTAGTTTCCGAACTTTATGTTTTCCGCCACGGTCATGTTCGGCTGGAGACTGAAGTGCTGTTGTACAGTGTATATACCATGGTGAATTGCGTCATGCGGTGAAGATATGTGGACGTTACTTCCGTTTATCTCGATAGTACCGCTATCTCTCTTATGTGCGCCTGAAAGGACTTTTATCAACGTACTCTTTCCGGCGCCGTTTTCTCCGACAAGAGTGTGTATTTCTCCGAGCTCAAGATCGAAACTGACTCTATCAAGAGCCTTCACTCCGGGAAAGGTCTTTGTTATCTCTTTCATCTGAAGATAGGGCAACTCAATTCCCCCTTTCTTGAACTGTATTATCTTCTACCCGCGCAACTACAGTCACCGGGCAGCCCTCGTTTGGGAGAAGCAAAGGTATCGAAATAACCATCTCTGGATTTCTTCCTGAAAGTGGTTTCAGATCCATGTCTTCTATTAGAAACCTCTTTTCGTGGGGCTTCAGGAAGGATTTGTGAACGGGCCATTCAAGGACTCTTCCCTCCGGGATATTCTCTATGCTGAAGATATCCATACCGAGACACCTTATGTCCGGAAAGCTCTCCAGAAGATATTCTAGACTCTCCTGCGAGAAGGAGGGAGAACTCTCGATGTATCTCTTTCTGTTGCCGCGATACTCACTGAACCCCGTATATACAAAGAGACTATCGGCGCCTTCCAGTATCTGGGCATGGCTTTCAAGGTCTTTAGAGCATATCTTCTCTTTGTCGCCTTTTGGGCACTCTATGAATACCGGTCTCTCCAGTATGAAATCACTCGCATCGAAATCGTTTATCATCAGACCATTGGAATGGACATGTGAAGGCACATCAATATGAGTTCCATGATGCGAAAAAATCTTTACGCTGCTCGTCTGATTGGACTTCTTCCTGCCGTCGCCGAACCTAGATCTCCACTCGACACTGAATCCCGGAAGGTTCAAGACCTCGTCTATGCACTGCGATTCTACCAATCTGTGTGATAACTCAATGTACATATGATCGCCTCCAGAAACGGTTAGTGAGTAGTCCAACCACCGTCGACGAAAATCGTCGATCCGGTCATGTACGAAGAATCTGAGCCCGAAAGAAACACGGCCGCTCCGGTTATCTCTTCGGGATCTGCGAGTCTGTCCAGAGGGATTTCACCCAGGACTTTTTCCAGGTGAGCTGAATTGCTCATCGAGCCTGCCGCTATCTCCGTTCTTACTACTCCGGGAGCGATGGCGTTGACGTTAATGTTGAAGTGAGCCAGCTCGACTGCCATAATCTTTGTCAGCATTATCAGACCTGCCTTCGAAACGCCGTAAGGAACGTGATGGCCGTGGTGATAGACAACGGCGCCGTCGATAGAGGTTATGTTTATTATTCTACCGCCCCCGGTGCCTTTCATCAGTTCCGCTGCCGACTTGCTGCAAAGAAAGGGCCCTTTCAGGTTTACAGCCATCGTTTTGTCCCATATCTCCTCCGTTATGTCCAGAAATGGCCCCTTTATTAGTATCCCGGCATTGTTCACGAGTATATCTAGTCTTCCGAATTCTCTTCTTACTATTGAAAAGAGGTTTTCAACATCTCTGGACAGAGAAACGTCTGTCTTCACGGCCAGTGTCCTTTGATTCTTCGACAGTTCTTTGGCAACCTTTTCTGCTTTCTCGTGAAGCAGATCGGCTATTATCACACTTGCTCCTTCGCAAACGAAACGCTCCGCTATCGCCTTACCTATTCCCTGTGCGGCGCCCGTAATCAGAGCTACTTTTCCTTCGAGCTTCTTCTCAATCATCATTTCACCTGCAAACCCTAAGCTGCGGCTCCCGATCGTTTTCTACTGCTGCTGAAGACCGCAAGTAGTATTATCAGTCCGCGGATTATCTGCTGCCAGTAAATAGAAATCCCAAGAAGATTCATGATATTGCCTATGAGTCCAAGTATTATGACTCCCACGACTGTTCCACCGACCGAACCTATTCCTCCAATGAAGTTTCCTCCGCCGACCATTACGGAGGCGATAGCTATCAGTTCCCAGCCCTGTCCCAGCACATTCGTTCCCAGAGTTAGTCTTGACGTCATTATTACACCGGCAACGCCGGCCAGAGCTCCAGACAGAGTGTAGGCCATCGTCTCATAAAAAACTGTGCTTATCCCTGCCAGTCTCACCGCCTCTTTGTTTCCACCGATACCTCTGATGAACCTTCCAAAGATGGTCTTGCCAAGGAATATTGCGACTATGACAGCTATGCCGAGCCATATCCAGGCAACGAGTGGAATTCCCAGAAAGTACTCCCGACCCATTACCAGAAAATCTGGATTCTTGAAGAAAACCTGTCTGCCTTTAGACATCAGAAGACCTATACCCTGATAGATTGTCATGCTTGCCAGAGTAACTATGAACGGCGTTATTTTCGCAACTGTAACTGCAAGTCCGTTGGCAAGGCCGGCAAGGCTTCCCACGCCTATTGCAAGCAATGATGCAACCGGCCACGCCATTCCGTCTTTCAGGAATGTCGCAACCATAATACCCGAGAGAGAGGCCGTAGCGCCGACGGACAGATCTATTCCGCCTGTGAGTATTACGAGCAACTCTCCAAAAGCTACGATGCCGATCGCGGCATTTTGTTTGAGCAAGTTGGTAAGGTTCTCGCTGGTGAAGAACTTGTCCGACATCGCCGCTGATATGACAACGAACAGAAAGAGCATGAGATATTTGTCGTATTTCGAGAGCAGATTCAGTATAAAGCCTTTAGTCGAAGTTTCGTTGATCTTCTCTTTTGTTCTCATTCGCACCACCCTGGACTCTTCAGATAAAGCGGGGCGAAGCGGTAACCACACTTCGCCCCGTAGCAACCTGAGTTTTGTTCAGTAATCAGAATCCGTAACTCATGTAAGCATCTACGTTGTCGTATGCTATTCCCACTACAGGAATATAGTAGCAGTCCTTGAGTTCCTTTCCCTGGAAGAGTTCGTTAATTGCCTGTAATGTTATTTCCGCTATCATTGTTGGGCTGTTCAGACCAGTTGCCAGAGCGGGTCCATTCTTTCCATTTCTTGCCTCTTTGATCTCTTCGAGCATTCTCAGTTCTCCGTCAAATCCAACGATTAGCTTTATATCTTTGCGTCCTGCGTTTCTGATTGCAGTCAGCGCACCGAGAGCCTGAGCGTCGTGATGAGCTATTACGACATCTATCTGCGGATTGGCGGCAAGGAGTTCTTCCATCTGAAGCATGCCTTCAGATTCACCCACGTCAACTATCGCGTATCTCTCGTCGATGAGCTGGTATCCCTTGATCTCACCCTGATCAGAAATACCACCCATGATTCCACCGAATCTCAGGGCAGGACAGCCGGTATCTGTTGCTGTGCTTCTAACATAGACCATCTTTGCCTTACCACCCATGAAGTCTGCGAGAATTCGACCGATAGCACGGGCAATGGCGAAGTTGTCAATTCCAACGTAAACGTAACCGTCGCCAGGGCTTGTGTTGTCAACACAGAACATCGGTACATTCTTCTGCGCACATAGAGCGGCCACGGATGGGACTATTTCGTCGCCCACGGGATTCAGAATCAGGACCTGTACACCCTTAGCAATCAAGTCTTCAGCAAGAGCCAGCTGCTCGGCTGCGCTTCTGTTGGCGCTTACTACCTGATTGAAAGTTGCTCCATATTCCTTTGCGAGTTCCGCAAATCTGTCGCTCATTGCAGCGTGGTATGTGGTACCCAGGGTCAACTGCACGAACCCTATCTTCTTGCCTTCAAGAGCGTTCTTGTCAAGGTTCAAGGAATTACCTGAAAGTGCTACCGTTGCCAGTAGAAGAACCAGAACTAACCCGATCGCAAAAACACCTGTTCTTTTCATAGCCTTTTCCTCCTTAGTTTTTTTGCCTGTCTTCTGCTTACCCCCCCGAACGGTACAGAAAGAGGTTTATAACATTTCTTAGAGCAAACCGAGATCTTTCAAACTGCCGAGCACTTTCTGAAGCAATCTATCATCAACATCTACATAAGGACTTCTCGAATAACCGGCATCTATCCCTCTGGCTCTAAGTATTGCGTGCATTATGGGGACTGTCGGCCCGAGTTTGGTTATCTGTCGAATTGCCAGAATGACCCTTTGAAGTCTCTGAGCTTCCTCTCTATTACCATCAGCAAAAGCCCTGTATATGTCTGCCAGCAATTCCGGATAAATGTTAGCCATACCGCACACACAACCAGTTGCACCCGCATCGAAAGCTCCAACGAAAATTGCTTCGGTTCCGATTATTACGTTGAAATCTGGATACTCTTTCACTGCGTCCTGAAAGAAGTAAAAGTTCACAAGATCAAAAGAGCTGTCTTTTAATCCTCTTAGACCGTGTGCTGCGAGCCTCTTTAGAAGAGAAGGAGTGATGGTGTTCTGTGAAAGATGAGGGTTGTTATAGATATACACCGGGAAATCCTCTTCATTCACCGCATCGACAAGTGCCGCGAAATGTGCAAAGAGACTGTTTTCCGGAAGATGCGGAGAATAGTAGGGAGAGATTGCGCCAACACCCTGGGCTCCGGCAACTTTTGCATGCTTGGCCAGTTCAACTGTTGTTAACGTATCGGCAGTACCTACATGAGCTACTACGGGTACTTTTCCGTTCACTTCATCAAGAATTATTTCGAGAGCCTTCTTTCTCTCATCTATCGACATCAAAGGTCCGCATCCGTAAGTGCCGATTGGATAGTACCCGTCTACATGAGGGAGAGTGAATCTTATTATTTCTCGCATTCCCTTCTCATATATCTTTCCATCAGTCGTGAAGGAAGATAACACGGGTGGGATAATACCAACAAAGTCCTTCGCTTTCATTTTCTACCTCCTGAATTGAATCGTATTTAGAACAAAGAGCAATATGTCAGTCAGACAACCTTACCGCGCCTGTATTAACGGGACCGACTCTTCTAGCGTATTCGTCTAGCAACTTCGCTCTTCCGGTGTTGCTCTTCGGCACGAAACAAGAAAGTCTGTCGGCTATTTCGGAATCCGATAATCTCGCGTTTATGGTCTTTTCCGTGATGTTTATCTCCAGAATATCTCCATCTCTTAGAACTCCTATCTCTCCACCCTCAGCTGACTCCGGCCCAAGATAACCTACGGCGAGTCCTCCCGTGGCTCCGGAGAATCTTCCTTCAGTAACCACGGCCACTTTTTCTCCAACACTTTTCAGAGCTCCGGCCACTCTGTGAAGCTCTCTCATCCCCGGACCTCCTTTCGGTCCGACATACCTTATCACCACTATGTCTCCCTCTCTGATCGAGCCTCTTTCAATAGCGTCAGTGGCTTCTTCTTCGCCGTCGAATACCCTGACTGGTCCGGAGAACTTCATCATTCCGGATGGCACAGTTGATCTCTTCACAACTGCCCCGTTCTTCGCGATGTTCCCTTTGAGAATGACAATCCCACCCATTGGGCTGACGGGATCGGAAGATGGCTTTATAATTCTTTCGTCTGCTACGATTGCTTTATCGGCGATTTCTGCCATTGTCTTTTCCTCGACATTCCTGCTGTCGACATTGATCAAATGACCGAGCTGCTTTATCACTGCCGGAACTCCTCCTGCGCGGGCAAAATCCGCCATCGAGTACTCTCCGTTTGGATTTACTGTACACAGCTGTGGAGTGTTCGAGTTGATCTGACCTATGTAGTCAAAGTCTATCTTTATACCTATTTCGTTTGCTATAGCCGGTACGTGAAGAAGATGATTCATTGAAGCCGCAAGTGCAGCCATGACTCTTAGAGCGTTGTCAAAGGATTCTTTGGTTATGAAGGAGGACGGCTTAAGCTTTTTCTCTGCAACGGTTACGATTGTTTCCCCCGTCCTGATTGCATAAGCGGCCCTTTCATTCGTGCAGGAAGGGCAGGCGGCAGAACCTGGTAGTGCGAGACCAAGAGCCTCAGCAACACAATTCATAGATTGTGCAGTTCCTATATAAGGACAGATCCCAGGTTGTGGATAGAGCCTTGCATTGCCTTCAGCGAGCTCTCTTTCGGATATCCTTCCGGTTAGGAAATCATTTCTTATCTTTTTGGATTCTGCAAAAGTTATCGCCGGAGTACATGTTCCACTACAGATATGGATAGCAGGAATATCCAGTCTTAGAGCTGCCATAAGCATTCCGGGCGTAATCTTGTCACACGAAGAGATGAATACCAGACCGTCAACAACGTTCTGTGACAGGACCATAGCCTCTATAGAATCTGCTATTACTTCTCTACTGGGAAGAATGAAATCCATTGCCTCATATCCCTGAGCCAGTGCATCACATGGACCAATTGTGTTGAATTCGAGTGGAAGTCCGCCCCTGGCCCTGACGCCATCCTTTACCTTCTCTGCAAGCTCCCTTTGTGGTATGTGGCCGTGATTGAATTCATTCCAAGAGTTAACGATACCAATGATAGGTTTCTCACTATCCTCGTATGAGAAGCCGCATGCAATTAAATGGCTCTTTATCAGCGCTCGAGTAAATCTAGGTAGGCTTTCCAGCTTTTCTCCCATAGAACTC
>LVBU01000328.1 GCA_001603185.1 Thermotogales bacterium Thermo_02
CGCCACGAAGTGGTACTGGCCGCCGAAGGCGACTGGCGTCTCCACAGAGCGCAGCGAACGTCTCGCTCTCTCTCAACTCTCCACGCTCCGCTGTTTCTATCTGCAGAGAAGCACTATGAGGTCGTTGACGTTGGTACCGGTCGGACCGGTTAGCAGAAGATCTCCAGAGCTCTTCAGGGCGTTATAGGAATCGTTGTCGATGAGGTAGAGATCGGGGTCTATTCCAGCGTCGATCATTCTCGCTCTGCTCTGGCCATCTACGATCGCTCCGGCAGCGTCTGTGGGTCCGTCAGTCCCGTCGGTTCCCACGCTCACCAGTACGGTGTTGGTCAGGCCCTGGGCAGATATGGCAAATGACAGCGCGAGTTCTTGATTCCTGCCGCCCTTTCCCTCGCCTTTTACCAGGACTACTGTTTCGCCTCCGAGTATTATGGCACACGGTCTTCTGACAGGTCTGTCGTGTTTCTCCTCTCTGGCAATTGCTGAAAGTAGTTTTCCCGCTTCTCTGGCTTCGCAATCGAGTGTGGTCGTCAAAATGAGAGGCTCGTAGCCCAGCTCTCCGGCAAAAACACCGGCGGCCTCGCACACCTTTCCGACACTTCCCACGATCTCGGTCTGTACATTGAGCAGTTTGTTCGGAGTCTCACCCTTTATGGCATCTATCATAGCGGGACTGAGATTTAGAGAGTACTTTTCGACAATTGAGAGAGCCTCATTCACGGTACTGCTATCTGGATATGCGGGACCTGAAGCGATCGAATCCAGTCTGTCGCCCAGAACATCTGAAAGGACCAGTGAATAGACTTGAGCGGGCGCTACCATTCTGGTCAATCGGCCACCCTTAACCTTCGAGAGCCGTTTTCTTATTGTGTTTATCTCCGTAATGCTCGCTCCAGACCGCAGCAGCTGATTGTTTATGTCTTTCAGTTCCTTTAGAGTCACACCTTCGGCGGGTAGCTCAAAAAGCGAAGAGCCGCCGCCGGAGACGAGAAATAGAACTGAGTCGTACTCCTCGCCCTGCAACATTTCCAGAGCTCTGGCCGTCGCCTTTAGCGTGTTCTCGTCCGGAAGGGGATGTCCGGCCTCAAAGACTTCTATACCGGGAATGTCGCCGAAACTGTGTCCGTACTTGGTTATTACGACACCGGTCTTCAGAGTCTCCCCGAGTCTTTCTCTGGCGGAAGAGGCCATTCTCCAGGCGGCCTTTCCAATAGCCAGCATAAAGATCTTTCCTCTCAGACCGAGCCCTTCAAGCGCTTTTGCAACGGCTCTTTCCGGAAGGACTGTCTCAATCGCTCTGTCAACTATGTATCTGGCGTCCTCTCTCATCTTATCCATGGATTACCTCCTCTGGGCGAGAATTATCTCTTCTAGGTAAACTCAGCGGTCCTGTGCTTTCTGGATGGACAGTTCCCTTGCAGTTCGATCAGTCTTTGTCTATGATTCACGTTTGTTCGCTGAAGTCCTCTTCTTGAAGGCTGCGATCAGGTCGGTCTTTCTCTCTTTTCCCTGCAGTAAGTCCCGGACGTTCTTTCTATGCCTGAATAGAGAGAAACAGAAGAAAGCGATCATCCATAAGCCGACAGCGCTTCCCTGTGTGAAGAAGAGGATTATTGAGAGCAGTAACAATGCGAGCACAGAACCGAGTGACACAAGCTGTGTTAGCAGGACTATCGGCAGCCATATCGCGAAAAAGACGGCGACGTACCAGGGAATAAGAGCCGACAGAGTTCCCACTGTGCTGGCGACTGCCTTTCCTCCCTTGAACTTGAGAAATATCGAGTAACTGTGGCCAACGGCGGCAAAGAAACCGATCATCATTCCTTCCGCAATAGATATCCCAAAGAAGTTTCGCGCTATCAATATTGGCAAAAAGGCCTTGACTCCGTCCAGAACCATCGCCGCAGCACCGAGCCAGCCCCCCATGTTGCGCAACACATTAGTGCCGCCGACATTACCGCTTCCCACTTTAGTTATGTTTACGCCGGCTAGCAGAGGGACTATGAAGCTGAAGGGAATCGATCCCATGAAATAACCGACTATTGCGAAGAGCAGGTACCTCATCTCTTTCTCCTGAGTTTCAGAAAGATCGGTGCGCCTTCAAACCTGTCGAAGTTCTGCCTTATGGTATTCCTTATGCCTCTCAGGTAGGGTTCCGTGAAGAGTTCCGGATCGTTTACGTTTATCATTATCAGGGGAGGCCTCGAGGCGATATGGGCGCCGTAGTATATCTTTCCTCTTTTTTTACCCTTTCCCGGCGCCGGGGCAGTCTCGGAATATCTTCCAAGAAGTGTGTTCAGAAGTCCAGTGGGAATCCTCAAGTCTATCTTTTCGCTCACTAGCTTTATACTGTCGATCAGCTCGTTCATCCCGGTGCCTTTTACCGTGGAGGTAAACACTACGGGACTGTAGTCTATGAAGTAGAAATCCTGTTTGAAGGTCCTGAGAAGAGCCTTTCGCCTTCTATCGTCGATCATGTCGCACTTGTTGAAGACTACTATTGTGGCCTTCCCGTTCTTTTCGGCGAGCCCCGCTATGCGCTGGTCCTGATTACCAATTCCCTCATTGGAATCGATGACCATTATGATTATGTCTGAGCGTTCTATAGCGTCGATCGCTCTCATGACACTGTAGTACTCAACGTTCATGACCTTAACCTTCGATTTTTTCCTGATTCCGGCCGTATCGATGAAAGTGACGGGTATTCCGTCCAGCGTGATAGTCTCGTCGACGGTGTCTCTGGTCGTCCCGGCTATATCCGTGACGAGACTTCTGGGACTGCCGATGATCCAGTTAAATATCGAAGATTTTCCCGCATTCGGCCTGCCCACAATTGCTATACTTAGAGACGCCCTGCTATCCTCTTCAACTGTGACCGGGTGACCGAGCTCTTCCAGTCTGGTAAATACTTCATCGAGTAAAACGTCTATATTCAGGCCGTGGGCCGAAGATATTTTCACCGGTTCTCCAAAGCCCAGAGAATAAAGGTCGTTGCCGGCGTGAGCGTAGAAAGTATCGGAGTTCTCGACTTTGTTAGCCACAAAGATGACTTCTTTACGCAGTTTTCTCAGGTAATCGGATAGTGCAATGTCCGCGCTGGTGACTCCCTGACGGGCATCGACGAGGAAAATGATGAGGTCACCCTCGTCAAGCAGTTCGAGGGTGACCTCTTTCATCTTCTCTTCTATAACATTCTCTGGATTCTCAAAGAGACCACATGTATCTACTAGCTGAAAGGTCTTATGCTGCCAGTTGACTCTTCCGACGGTGAAGTCCCGGGTAACGCCGGGAATATCATCAACTATGGCCTTTCTGCCACCAACTAACCTGTTGAAAAGAGTCGACTTTCCAACATTGGGCCGTCCAATGATTAGAACGGTAGCCACTAGAGGCTTTCTCCCTCTTCTCTAAGCTGGTTCTTTATCATCTCGCCCAGACTGTTTGAATTGACCGAACCGTTTTCGTTGATTCCCTTCATTACCTCTTCCGTTTCGGCGGTCTCTTTGTCTTTTATAAGCTGTCTGATGGAGACCACCATATTTCTCGTATCGTTGTCCGGATCATAGACCAGTCTTATTATTTTCAGTTCCTGCTTGGTTCCCACTGTAACGACGTCTTCGATGTTCTCTACTCTGTCTATTGACACCTGTGATACAGGTAAAAAGGCCTCTACACCGTAAGAATCGATCATTACTATAGCGCCAGATCTTGTGAGTCTTGTGATAGTTCCCGAGACATAATCCCCAACGGACAGTTCTTCGGAGACCTTTTCCCAGGGATCGACGGTTGCCTGTTTAATACTGAGTCGCATTCTTCTATTAACTGTATCTATAGAGAGTATTTTCACTTCGGTCTCTTCGCCTTCTTTGACAACGTCTTCGATTCTGTCAACGAAGTTCCAGGAGACTTCGGAAACCGGCACGAACCCGGATACATACTCTTCCAGCTCGAAAATCACGCCGGTGGGAAGCACTTTGGCAGTCTTTGCCTTTCTTATGTCTCCTTCTCTGTACTTGTCTCCGATTTCCTGCCAGGGATCGCCTAGAGCTTCCCTGTAAGAAAGGGAGAGAGTCCTTTTCTCTTTGTTTATCTCTTTGACCGTAACTTTCACTTCGTCTCCGACTTCTACAACGCTCTTGAGATCCTTCTTTATGTTACCCCAGAATACTTCGGAGATATGCACGAGTCCCTCAACACCGGGTTCGAGAGAAACGAAGAACCCGAAGGGAGTGATGTTTTTTACGGTCCCCGAAACAGTCGAATCTACGGGATAGCGCTCTTCAAGAGTCTGCCATGGATCTTCGGTAAGCTGCTTCAGGCTCAAGGATAGCTTCTTCTCTGAGGCGTCGATGCCGATTATCTTTGCCTTTACCGTCTCGCCAACTTTGAGAATATCGCTTATTCTCGAACTCTGGTCCCAGCTCATCTCGGAGGCTGGAATAAGGGCAGTGACATTATCGGTAAGTTTCACGAAGGCTCCGAAATTCTTTATGGATTCGACGACACCTTCGACTAGCTGGTCGATCTCCAGTTCAGAAAAGTACTTCTTTATCGCTTCATCCTGAAAGGCTCTGAGAGAGACAACTACATTTATACCGTTTCTCTGTCTTTTGAATCTGATTACTTTGAATTTCAGAGTTCCTTCCGGAGCTCCTTCGCCTTTTCTTACTCCTGATTCCGAGCCGGGAAGGAATGCCGGAACGGTCTTCAGCAAACGGATATTGTATCCGGCGTTAGTTTCCGAGACTATTCTTCCATCAAGAGGCGACCCCTCACGGAATGCCTTTTCGACCTTGCTCAAAGCCTGTCTTGCATGGACACGCTTTTCGGATACAGTACTTCTTCCCTCTTCTTCGTTGGTCTTGATGACCATTACCTCTATCTTATCTCCGACTTTGTACTCTTCCAGATCGTTTATAAGCTGATCCAGAGGAACGAATCCATCTAGCTTGCCGTCCATGATGACCATCAGGCCATCGGGTTGTACTGAGAAGACCTCCGCATCTCTTCTGCTTCCCTTTCTTGCAGAGGAAACGTCCATCTGTTCAAAGATTTCCTCCATGCTAAGGTTCTCATCCTGCCGGTTCATTTTCTCTTCCATTGCTTGTTACCTCCCTCTCATTTTCTATGTAATCCAGTATATTCTGGATCTGTTCATAGGGTGTTGAAGTTCCACTTATAAGACCAATCTTACCCATTTTGCTCTTTTCGGGCAGGTCTCTTATGTCTTGGATGTGGAGCGCGTGCTTGCCCAGTTTACCGACAATATCGACGAGCTTCCTGGTATTTGAACTGTTCCTGCCTCCGATTACTATCACTGTATCGGCAATTTCAGCGAGTCTTCTTGCCTCTGATTCCCTTTCCACAGTTACTCTGCAAATCGTGTTATATATACTTACTTGCTCCTTTGAGTTTCCTACAAGGAAGTCGGAGAACTCCGAAAAATCGTCGCAGCTCATTGTAGTCTGAGAGATTACGGCTATCTTGCCCTTTCCGGAGAGCCGGTTGACTATCGTTTGATAGTCCTCGCCAGGTTCTACGATCATGTATTCCCTGAGTCTTCCAGAAAGCGCCACAACCTCGGGATGGTTCTTTTTTCCAAAGACCACAACAAAATTTCCCTGGGTCTGCAAATCTACCGCAAGGCTAAATACATTGTACACTATAGGGCAGGTAAGATCTATCACTTCATCGAAGACTTCGCGGAGTTTCTTCTCCGATTTCGGGTCGATGCCGTGCGCCCGGATTATCGCGACGCCCTCTCGCCTTTCTTGAAGATCCTTTTCATTGACGATCTCCAGCCCCATGTCTCTGAGCAGATTGATTACTCTCTCGTTATGGACTATCTCCCCGGTCGCAAAGATCCTCTTACCGGATTTGAGAAGCTTCATGGCCTCGTTCACAGCTCTGTCTACACCATAGCAAAAGCCTACAGAGCGGGCGAGGTATGTCCGCTGTCTCTTGATCGCAAGGGCGGAAATCTTCTCTACTATCTCTTCAATAGTCACCCCTGTCGTATCGAGAAGTATGGAGTCTTCGGCCGGTTTCAACGGAGCTAACTCTCTTGTCGAATCGTTTCGATCCCTCTCTTCGATCTCGGAGAGAATCGTGGAAAAGTCCGCTCTTTGGCCTGATTCCGAGAGCTGCATGAGGCGTCTCTTTGCCCTCTCTTCGACCGAGGCGGTAAGGAAGATCTTGAGCTCGGCATCGGGTAGGACCACAGTGCCTATGTCCCGCCCCTCCATAATCACGTTGCCCTGTTTTGAGAGATTTCTCTGCTGTTCTGTCAGATAAGCCCTAACATAAGGGTACCTGGCTATATCGGAAGAAAGCATGGAGACTTCTCTTGTCCTTATCTCTTCACCCAGCGGTACTCCATCGAGTGTAATACCCTGTTCAGAGAGAGAGAAGTATGTGTGATTCATCATTTCTGACATTGCTTGTTCGTCTTCAAAAGCTATTGAGTTGCAGGCGGCCTTGAGCGCGAGAGCTCTGTACATGGCTCCGGTATCTATGTATACGAAATCTAGATTACGGGCAACGAGCTTTGCGATAGTCGATTTTCCAGAGCCGGCCGGGCCGTCTATAGCTATTCTCAAACGTTGTCCCCATTCTCTTTGAGCTGCAGCCCGAGCAACTCAAGTTGTTTGGCGGTCACACCCGAAGGGGCCGACGTCATAAGATCAGCGCCGCTGGCCACTTTAGGGAACGCGATTACTTCTCTTATCGAAGACGCGCCGCAGATAATGGCAACGATTCTGTCGAGCCCCGGGGCGATACCGGCGTGCGGCGGCGGTCCAAATCTGAACGCTTCAAGCAAGTAGCCGAATTTCTCCCGCGCCTCTTCTCTGGAGAGCCCTATAAGATCGAAGACTCTGCTCTGTATGTCCTGCCTGTGTATTCTCACCGATCCGCTCGCCACTTCGTACCCGTTTAGAACAAGATCGTAAGCCTTCGATCTTACCTTCAAGGGTTCGGTGTCACCATACTTCTCCAGATCGTCTAAGTCTGGCATCGTGAAGGGGTGATGCTCGGCCTCTATTCTCTGCTCTTCAGTATTGTATGAGAACATTGGGAACTCAGTTACCCAGAGAAAATCGAAGCCTTCTACTTCAGCGTTCTCCTCTTTGCATATTCTGAGCCTCAGCTGGCCGAGAGCCTTCGAAAGAGGCGTGCTCTCGCCGATGCTGAACAGAATGAGGTCGCCCGCAGTGGCTCCCAGAGATTTTACCGTCTCTTTAACCTCTTTCTCGCAGTGTTTCAGTATCGAGGACTTCAGGGAGTCGCCATCTACCTTGATCCACATCAAGCCTCCGAGGCCGAGATCCTTCGCCTGCTGTGTGTAATCGTCTATGCGCTTTCTCGAGAAGTTTTCGGCGAGATTTCTTGCAAGGAAGCCCTTCACTCTTTTGCCCTGAGCCAGAGCGTCCTGTATTAGCGAGAAGGACGTGCCTTCGAAATTTGAGGAAAGATCAATTATCTCCATTTTGTAGCGTGTGTCGGGTTTGTCGCTTCCGTATAAATCGATTACCTCCGCGTATGTGAGTCTTCTGAAAGGCGTTTCAAGATCCACGCCTATGGCCTCTTTGAATGCGGCCTTCATAAGACCTTCAGCTGTCGAGAAAACACTGTTCTCGTCTGCGAAGGACATTTCGATATCTATCTGAGTGAACTCAGGCTGCCTGTCGGCCCTGAAGTCTTCGTCCCTAAAGCATTTTGCTATCTGGTAGTATCTATCGAAGCCCGATACCATCAGAAGCTGCTTGAATATCTGCGGAGATTGAGGCAGTGCGTAAAATCTTCCCGGCTTCAGTCTCGAGGGAACGAGGAAGTCTCTCGCGCCTTCGGGAGTCGATTTTCCGAGTATCGGGGTCTCGATATCTATGAATCCATTCTTGTTGAGGTAAGATCTAACGGCCTGCACGAAACGATGGCGCGTAATAATGTTGTTCTGCATCTTAGGTCTTCTGAGATCGAGATAGCGATGTTTCAGATGCATCTCTTCTCCGGACTCTTCGTCGATGTTTATATAAATAGGTGGAATATCGGAATCTGAAAGAATTTCAAGATCGTAGGCCAGCACTTCGACTCCGCCGGTGGGCATGCCGGTGTTTCTCGCATCTGCCGGGCGTTCTCTTACAGTCCCAGATACCGATACGCAATACTCGTTTCCGAGTTCAAGAGCGATGGAGTACAGCCCG
>LVBU01000329.1 GCA_001603185.1 Thermotogales bacterium Thermo_02
GATATATTCTTCTCGGCCAGTCTTATAACATTCCAGTTTGCCTTTGAACAATGGCTCTGAACATTTGGGGCAGTGACTCCGAGAACACCGGCAGCCCTTTCGTAAGTCCCCTCGCGTTCGTAGGTATGAACTGCTTCCCATTGCTTATCGGTCCAGCCGCTTTCAAGTGTGTCTATAAGCGCAAAGACAGTGTTCAGGAAGAGATCGAGCGGTTCTTCACAAATAAAAAAAGTGTCCATCTCTCGCGATGACTTCGCCCTGTCAAGGGCGGTTCTCGCGTCGAAGAAGACTCTGCCGCTCATATCCCATGAGCTTTCGGCATTCAGGAAGGTCGAATCCTCTATGAAGCCAATACCGATACCCATCCTCAGGCGGAGCGGAATCAACAGGTATTTCAAACGCCTCAAAACTATCGGCAGCGCTTCAACTTTAGAGACTACAGCCTGAAGTTCGTCGCCCCTGGAGATAGAAAATCTCTTTGCCAGAAGGTCATTGGCAAAGCCCTTTAGCGAGTCATTCAAATTCTCGATGGAGAATTCGTGCTCTCTTGAATGAACGATGTCGGCAGTGACGACTGCATACACTCCCAAATACTCCACATCCAATCGGACCTTTATATATACTGCATGATTCTAGCACAGCCAGGCAGCAAAACTCTCGAGTTATCCGGCCTGTCCAAAGAGAATTCTCCCGAGATGAAGGATGAAACATCCGTACAGATACTGTATCTCGACCTGTAGTGTAATTTGCGAAGGATCATCTGGTATGCTAAAGACGGAGATAACGAGTGTGAGTATACATGGAGGTTTCTATGAGCGAAATACGTAGAGTACGCAGGATAGTAACCGGGAAAAACGCAATCGATGGGGCCGGTGTAAGACTGGTCAGAGTTATCGGTAACAGAGACACTGCGGAGTTCGACCCATTTCTCTTGCTTGACGCCTTCGATTCCAGGGATCCCCAAGACTACATAAAGGGTTTTCCCTGGCATCCTCATCGCGGTATCGAGACGATAACATATCTGGTAAGAGGCGTCATCGAACACGGCGATAGCCTGGGCAACAGAGGGAGTATCCTAGACGGAGACTGTCAGTGGATGACGGCCGGGTCGGGAATAATTCATCAGGAGATGCCAAAGGCAAGCGAGAGACTGCTTGGAGTACAGATATGGCTAAACCTTCCCGCAATGAACAAGATGGCCGATCCACAATACGGCGATATAAAAAGCGAAGATGTGGGTCTCGTGAATGATGGCGCAACAACAGTGCGTATAATAGCCGGTGAGTATAAGGGAGTGCGCGGAGCCTTCGAAGGAAACTATGTGAAGGCTACCTATCTCGATGTTGAAGTCGTAGCGGGAGGAGAGTGGTCTCTCGATTGTGAAAGAGATGCGACGGTGTTCATCTACATTCTCCAGGGGAAGGGGTACTTCGATCAAGAAGACATGGAGACAATAGCGGAAAAGCACGCAGTGCTCTTCGACGGAGGCGATAAGTTCTGGGTAAGAGCCGGCAATGAAGGAATAAGATTCCTGCTTCTGTCTGGCAGGCCCTTGAAAGAGCCCATTGCGTGGGGCGGGCCGATTGTCATGAATACCGCAGAAGAACTCGAACTGGCCTTCAGGGAGCTCCGAGAAAACACATTTGTCAAGAAAACCGGAGCTGGTTGACTTGTGGAGTTAAAGACCCTTCGTCGAGTAAAACTAAAGAGCACTCATAGTCGATCTTGGGTAGTTAATCGAGATAAATTCACTTTTGGTTGCGAAAAGGGAGGAATTATGACGAAAAAGAGAAACCGCTCGACAAACATTATGCTTCTGATAATCTTCTTGCTATTGTCTTCTTCTGCTTTCGCTATGGAGAACGTTTCACCATGGGCGACGATCTCAAAGGACTATGTATTGCTTAGACTGCCCCTGGTTCGGCAATCGACAAACTACACCTGCGGAGTGGCGTCGCTGCAGTCTATTCTTCGCTACTATGGGTTTGAGAGGCGCGAGGACATTCTTGCGGCTGAACTCGGTTCGGATTCTGAAACAGGAACAGACCACCGCAAGATAATCGAGTTTTCTCTGGCTAACGGGTTCAGCGTCGAGAAGAAACTCGATATGTCAATCGACGATTTGAAGACTCTTCTGAGAGCCGGCATTCCGGTTATGTGCGTTATACAGGCCTGGTGCGATTCTCCGCCGGTAGACTGGAAAGATGTCTGGGACTGTGGTCATTATGTCGTCGCTATTGGATACGACAGCGAACGGATCTTCTTCATGGATCCATCAACGCTGGGCAATTACACATATATTCCCAATGAAGAGTTCCTAGATCGCTGGCACGATATCGACAACGACGAAGTGACAGAGCTCGTTCATCTCGGCATAATCATACATATGCCCGAGCCCGATTACAACCCCGAGGAGATTCTCAAACTCGATTAGGGAAAAGGCGTCAGCAAAGCGGGAAACAGTGTTCGGTGGCGACGACGAACCGGGTCCGGGGTTTGGGGTCTAGGGTCTGGTAAGAACGAGAAGAGCGAAAACCCGTCTGCCGAGAAGAGCATGAAAAGCTGAAAAGCCGTCCTTGGTCCTTCGTCCAAGATCGTGGACCCGTCCTTCGTAAGA
>LVBU01000330.1 GCA_001603185.1 Thermotogales bacterium Thermo_02
TCGTGGGCTCGGAGATGTGTATAAGAGACAGAACAGAATATGGGAGTGATTATGTGATTTTGTCAAGAAAACAAGTTTTGTCAATTACCGGAGCCGTACTTCTCGTCTTTGGTCTCTTTCTACCTGCAGTCTCGATAAGCGCTATTAACCCCATCGCGAACATATCGGGATCGAGCAACTTTATTCAGGCCGATGGACTCTATGGTGTTGTTCTTCTGTTGCTAAGTGTCTTTACAGTGGGCATTACTCTGCTCAATAGGAATCGATATACCTGGATCTTAGCTCTCTCAAGCCTCGCGATTCTGATCTTCAGGTTTCTCGTTATCGTTAGCGATGTGTATCGCTTCAATAATCTGCAAAATGCATTTGGAAATTCCACCAACTTCATGCCTGGACAGTTCAACGGTATGGAAGGAGTAACGGAAGCTATCTCTATTACTATGAGGCTAAATTTCGCCGGCTGGGTCTTTATGTTCGCGGGCGCAATTATTGCCGTTGTCTTTTTGATACGAGAAGACGAGATCGAGGAGATATCTTGATGAACAAGGCTTTGGTGCTTTTTCTTCTGCCCTTTCTAGTTTTATGTGGATGTTCTGGCGATAGAAACACTCCATCAGTTGAAGCTATCGGAGGAAAGGCTCATGTTTCTCAACTATCCGAGAATCTTCCGATGATTCTACTTGAAGGAACGTCCTATGAGATTGGATTTTACCACGGGAGACTTCTGAAAGAAATGATAGAAGAGCTTGTTCAAACGATGGACGAGATTGTTCTGGGCGACCGATCGATCAAGAGATTGGCCGGATCGTTCATAGCCAGGAGTAATATACTTGAGATGAAAAAACACATACCTACAGAATTTATGCTAGAAATGGAGGGGATTTCCGACGGTTCAGGTGTCGCTTTCGATAAGATACTCATGTTAAATGCCTTCGATGATCTGTACAATCTCTCGGGCTGTACAAACGTAGCTGTTTGGGGTAGCGGTACAGGTTCTTCGGAGTTGATCCATGGAAGAAATCTAGACTACGACTTCGCGAAGAAACTATGGGACAAAGGAATCGTCTTCTTGGTCAAGCCTGTAGATGGAATAGCTTTTGTCTCTCTTGGCTTTCCCGGAATGGTGGGAGTTGTGAGTGCGATGAATGCTGAGGGACTATCTCTGGGAAGCATGACATCTTCCAGAGTCAACAATACCTTTGATGGAGTACCAACACAGATACTTTACAGGCAGATAATCCAGAACGCTTCAACAATTTCCGAGAGTCATGAAATCCTTTTATCAAGCGAAAGAACCATAGGGAACAACCTTCTGATAGCTTCGGCCAAAGACGCAAAGGCAGTGGTCTTTGAGATAGACAGCAAAGAGGTCTTGATAAGAGAAAGCATGAATGTCATCTCTGCGGCAAATCACTTTAGCTTTCTACATAACGATTCAAAAAGTACTGGAAGCGTTTTCAGAGAGACGCGCGCAAGAGAGCTGATCACCAGAATAACCGATTCTGAAAGCATTGTAGATACTCTAGAAATGGCAAAGATTCTTGCCGATAGAGTAACAGAAAGGGAACACATGCACACAATAGCAAATCAAAGCACTATCCACAGTGTAATCTTTCTCCCTTCCCAAAAGCAAATATGGTTTGCGGCAAATGAAGTTCTTCCGGCAAGTTTCGGAATGTACTACGGATTTGAGTTTATGGACGGCAACCTGACGGAAATCGGTTATCTACCGGTGGATTATTACTACCTTGATAACCTTTCCAGGACATACTATCCTGAAGATTATTGGACTATCGAGAGAGTCTTCTCGACAGTGGAAAAGTATGCCTCCCAGGAGAAGAGAGGCTTCGGATTCTATATTCAGGATATGGAGATTGGTGCTTTTCTACTTAAGAAAGGTCTCTATGTCGAAGCGATAAGTCATATAGAAAGAGTAGACACTGAAGCAAGAGGAAAGTGGACAAAGGCCAGGAAATTGACTCTGCTGGTCGAAGCCTACCTCTTCGCCGGTAACGCTGAACGTGCCGAAGAATTTGCAGGAGAGGTTCTGGAGATGGACGATGATCTTTCTTACTATAAAAACAGAGTACGGGAGTTTCTTGAAAAGCATTCTCAGATCGCAAACTGAAGAGTTATATGCCCATTTATTGTGGCGATCATATTTCTACCGTGCGCAGCCACTCCAATAAGTCATTCCGCTCGACGCTCTCCTGGAGGGTTGCCACGGTCTTTAGCAATCCCTCCTGTGAAAACTCAATACTCTTCAAACTTTCCTGGAGATTGTGGATGAAGTCTAGATCCATAGAATCGGAATAGACTATTGCATCTCTCACAATTCCCTTCTTCACATTCAGCCCTATCTCGACTCCACCCCAATTGAAGCGGTTGTCGATACGAAAATCGAACTCGGGACTATTTCCAAAGAGCCATTCTCCTGAGGAGTACTTTCCATAGAGTTCCTTAACTCCTTCGCGGGATGTGATCTCCTGAAAATCTAGAATCGTATCTATCTGACCGTACTCTTCAATGAATCCCATATACATTGCTTTTTTCATAGTCTCTATCGTTAGATCTGGCCTCAGCTCTTTGAGATTAACAACTCTGGAGACGACCGATTTTATACCCTTTGATTCAATTTTCGACTTGGATACATTCAGATACATAGATAGTTTCTTCATGTCAACATCTAACAGTATCGTTCCGTGATGATAAGAAGTGTCTTTTCCATGATAGAAGGCGTTGCCTGAGAACTTCTTTCCGTCTGCAAGGATATCGTTTCTACCGCTAAATTGCGCCGCTATCCCCAGACTTTTCACCGCATCCACAACCACTGCGAGCTGACAATGAAGATCATACCTTCTCTTGGGCATGAGGAAAGTAAAGTTTAGATTCCCCAGATCGTGGTAGACAGCCCCCCCTCCAGACAATCTTCGAGCGAGTTTCCCGCCCTCACGCGCAAGCTTGTCAACGTGGCACTCCTGCCAGGCGTTCTGGTTTCTACCAATAACGACAGTATGCGCATTCTGCCACAAATAAAGTACTACCCCTTCAGCAGCATAAGAAGAGAGAAGGTATTCTTCTACAGCCAGGTTAAGCCAGGGATCGAAGGAATTAGAATCAATAAATGAAGTCTTCAACTCTCTACCTACCTCCAAGTCCAAGTGTATCGGGCTCATTGCGAACATACATGTACTTACTACTTGATAGAAAACTTATCGGGTCTTTACATTGATCATTCGAATCTATTATCTCGAAGTGAAGATGCGGACCGGTTGCTCTGCCGGTCTGGCCAACACGTCCAATGAGTTCGCCTCTGCACACTCTTTGCCCCGAATACACACTTATGTGGCTGAGATGAGCGTATTTTGTCTTTGATCCGTCGTAATGTTGTATCAGGACATTCAGACCATATCCGCCGTTGCTGGCGGCTTCGATAACGATTCCGTCTTTTGCAGCAAAGACTGGAGCTCCTTCCTGGACTGCAATATCTAGCCCCGAATGAAATGAAGAGCTCCCGGTAAAGGGGTCCTTTCTCCAGCCAAATTCTGAGGATATCCGACCGTATACTGGCCAAGTGTAACCAGTCATTGCATTAACATTTGCACAAACACTTATGCAACTGAGAGGTATAAAGAGCTTCTGGCCTACATAAAGAGTTGAAGAGTAACTGAGGTTATTCGCTTTCATAATATCTTCAATCAGTGCAAAGAAAAGCTTTGCCACGTAGTCAAGAGAATCACCCGGCTGAACCTCATAGAAGAAGCCCTCTTTAACAGGAAGATATATCACCGTTCCCGGTTCAAGTCCTCTTGGATTAGAGATTCTATTAAGATCCAGAACCGTACTTATCCTGAGATTATAATCTCTGACTATATTGAAGAGCTTGTCGCCTGGCCTTACTAGATATCTTACAGTGCCAGATCCAAGAACAACGCAACAAAAGAAGAGCACAAAGAGAGCAGATAACAACTTTGTTTTCATCTGAGACCCCCACACCGTTTTTTCATTCCGCAAAAATAATATAAGAGTAATTAGATGATACC
>LVBU01000331.1 GCA_001603185.1 Thermotogales bacterium Thermo_02
CTCAAATCGCATACAATGTACATGGCGCTCCCTCCTTCGTCTGGTTTCTTTGATAGTGTTTGTAACTAACACAGGAAGGTACCTGTAGATCCGCATTTCCGGAAAAGCCAGTTTTGAAAGACCAGAAAACTGAAGATTTGACATGCTGAACAGATAGATTTGTTCAATAATATTATAACCCTTTGGCCACTCCGCAGGTTACAGTTAGAAGGATTTGAGATTCTGTATTATTACTCTCTTCGAAGGTTTGATACCCTCTCACATTTCATGTAAGATTGATCTGAGGTGATTAGCATGATTTATAGACGGCTTGGAGATACGAATGAAGAGATTCCTGCGATCGGACTGGGAACCTGGGAAATCGGAGGCAGAGAGACTCCTGATTATTCCAAAGACAGAGAGCAAATTGATGTTATAGTCCGTGCCATCGAAATGGGATACAGCCATATCGATACCGCAGAGTACTACGCCGGTGGTCATACTGAAGAAATAATTGGCGATGCTATAGGCCTTTTTGACAGAAGCGAGCTCTTTATAACTTCAAAGGTCTGGCCAAGCCATCTACGAAGAAACGAACTGCATAAAGCGCTTGACGACTCTCTCAAGAGATTGAAGACCGATTATGTGGATCTATATCTTATCCACTGGCCCAATCCCGACATTCCCCTCCAGGAGACACTCGAAGCAATGTCGCAGGAAGTCGAATCCGGAAGAATAAGGTTCATAGGAGTTTCTAACTTCGATGTCGACCTTCTGAAAAAGGCGGTATCTATCTCACCCAAACCCATAGTGAATAACCAGGTACTATTTAACATCGAAGATAGGCAGGCGATGTATGAATTGCTTCCGTTATGTCAGAAAGAAGGCATAACCCTGACTGCATACTCTCCCTTGAAGAGGAACTTGCTTTCGAATTCTTCAAAAGAGATACTTGAAGGAATGGCCAAGAAATACTATGCCTCGACCCAGCAGATAATGCTCGCCTGGCTTCTGTCAAAAGACGGCGTTGTAGTTATTCCTAAAGCTTCAAAGATAGATCATCTGAAATCGAATATGGATTCTAGAAACATTGCCCTTTCTCACGAAGACTTAAAACTTCTAGATGACCTGAGCTGAATTAAGGAGGCGCTGAGGAATTGAAGACCCTTTACGGAGAGTTCAGAAAGGCACTTGATGCGCAGGATAAGGAAAAGGCTCTGGAATTGTGCCTGAAATCGCTTGAAACGGGAAAGATCTCTGTTCAAGACCTTTACATCCAGATACTCACACCCGCACTAAACGATTGGAAATGTGATTACAACACAGACAGACTGTGCATATGGAACGAACATGTGAGGAGCTCCATCGTCAGAACGATTATTGAATGCTGCTATCCTCATATAATCAGACTCAGAAAGGAAAAAATCGGCGATGCTATCGGTCCTAAGGTAGCGGTAGTCTGTCCTCCCGAAGAGTATCATGAAATCGGGGCCCGAATGGTAGCGGACTTCTTCTCGATGGCCGGTTACGACGTCGTATTTGTGGGGGCTAACACTCCTCAAGAGTCCTTTATGGAGGCGATTGGAGTTGTGAAACCGATGTACGTAGCGTTGAGCGTTTCGAATTACTACAATCTCATCAATACGAGGCGAATCGTCAACCGCCTCAGAGAGAGAGTAAAGGATCTGAAGATTATCGTCGGCGGAAACGCCTTCAACAGCAATCCCGGTTACTGGAAGGAAATAGGAGCGGACATGTATCTTGAGGATTTAAGGGAGATCTTCCTGATGGGGGAGCGTGATTTACAGTGAAACTCGCCCTTTCGATAGCCTTAAGATTTCTGTCTTCCAGCAAAGCTCAGACCCTGCTTATCGTACTGGGAATAGCAATCGGTGTCTCCGTACAGGTCTTCATAGGATCATTGATCCAGGGACTACAAAAAGACCTTGTGAACACCACTATTGGAAACTCATCGCAAATCACACTGACTTCGTCGACCTCAGATAGGAGAATTGAGGGCTGGCAGGAGATTATTGATAGCATTAAAGGACTCGAACTACCCACGTCTCTATCTGCCCTTTCTGCAAGCGCAGATGTTCCGGTTCTTCTGAGTAGCGGCGATAGAACCGTTTCAGTCTTGCTGAGGGGCCTGCAATTTCCCGAGGCGAATTCCATCTATAATGTAGACTCGAGAATCACCGAGGGAGTAAAGCCGGCCTCCACGGGAGAGATTCTTATAGGTAAAGAATTGAAAGAGGACCTCGGACTAAAAGACGGCGATCAGATAACTGTTACAACCCCGGATAGATCGGTAAAGACTCTAAGAATCGTTGGAGTTTTCGATCTGAAAATAGCAAACATTAACAGGTCGTGGTTCATAACGAACCTGGAAACCTCTCAGACAATAGGAGGACTCGGCGATTCGATAACGGCAATCGAAATGCAGGTGGAGGAGGTCTTCCGGGCGGATGAGAATACTGAAGTAATAGCTCAATCACTGAAGAATCGGCCGGTAAGTCTTACCGACTGGAAGTCTCAGAACGCTGAACTCTTGACCGGTTTGAACGGCCAGAGTGTTTCAAGCCTGATGATTCAGGTCTTTGTTATAATAGCCGTCTCTCTTGGAATAGCGAGCGTACTTGCGATAACTGTTGTCCAGAAATCCAGGCAGATAGGAATTCTTAAAGCCATGGGCCTCAAGGACTCCACTTCAAGTATGGTCTTTCTGTTTCAAGGGCTGATTCTCGGTGTGATCGGTGCAGTAGTCGGCATAGCCTTCGGATTTCTGCTGATTCTCATGTTCAGTACATTTGCCGTTGGACCTGACGGGGAGCCCGTAGTGGGCATATCTGTCAATTATGGCTTTATAATGCTCTCTGCCTTCATTGCTATAGGAGCTTCAACGCTGGCCGCTATGGTTCCCGCCAGAAGGTCTTCGAAGCTCAGTCCTGTAGAGGTGATAAGAAATGGCTAATATAATAGAATTGAAAGACATCAGGAAGGTTTACGG
>LVBU01000332.1 GCA_001603185.1 Thermotogales bacterium Thermo_02
TATGCCTTTCCTTTTTTTCTCTGGTATCTTTCATGGCTTCACCGCCTTTACACATCGTGTGCTTATAGTACAACTATCTTACCCATTTTTACTCACCCGAAGACTCGAAAAAACAGACTCAGTTTTTGGTAGGAATATCGGTTCTCCGTTCCGACGCTTCGCGTCCAGGTTGTTGGTTCAGAAGAGCGGCGTTTAGTGATTTGTGATTGGTGGAGAATCGAGGAGAATCAAAAACAAGAGAAGAGGAGAGAGGGCGAGACAGACAAAACACGAAAATTGGGTACAGACCTGGGAACCGGTCAGTCCCCATTTTCGCGAGAAAAGGAAGAAGGTTCTCTCGTTCTTTCTTCTTCTCGTGAGCGAACTCTCGAATGTGTTCTTTCTCGGCTCTCACCGACAACCCACAACGAGCAACGTACAACGGTTCTTAAGATCCCGCGGAGCGGAACTGGCACGACGCAGTCGTACTGGCATCGCGATACTGGCCTGTGCAAGCAGACTGGCGGTTTTAAGGAGTAGATCCCGGGTCCGGAGCCCGAGATGACAGTATAGGGGCATTGCGGGATGACTCGGGATGACAGCGAGAAGAGTGTAAAGTATACGGTATAGAGTTTAAGGTCGGCGATAGGTATTAGATCTTCAAGTGCATGTTCCTGAGGCGGGAAGATTTAGAATGCTTTCCCATTTTCTTCTGACAAAGATACACTTTTCTTTCAGCAAGTGTGGTATGTGTCTGAAAGTCTCCTGATGAAGTATGCAGCGAACTACTGTCTATATCCCCCATGAAAAGTTTAATTTGATCAAAAGCGGTTCTTCAAAATGGAAGCGTAGCATTTAAGTGGTATAGACATATATATATCCATATCCGTGGAAGTGAGGAGTCGGTATGATACCAATTTATCTTGAGATCAGAAACTACATGATCAAGCAGATTGAGAAGGGAATACTCGTTCCCGGAGACAGAATACCTTCCGAGCGGGAGTTTGTTGATCTGTTCAAGGTAAGCCGTATGACGGTAAGACATGCGATTGATCAGCTGGTCAATGATGGCATCCTTGTAAGGATGGTTGGCAAGGGTACTTATGTAAGCAGCGAGAGGCTTGCTACAGAACTCAATGTCCTCAGAAGTTTTTCGGAGGAAATAATCTCTACCGGACACAGGCCCTCCGCGAAACTCATTGGGATCGAAAGGACCCAGATAACCAGTTCGATTGCCTCCTTTCTGAAGATCGACAAACTTCACGAGGTGATCAAGGTTGAAAGACTACGTCTGGTAGACGATCTCGAGATGGCGTTCACTACTTCTTTCTTTCCTGTATCAAGGGCGTTCCCTGTTAACGAGATAGACTTCAATGCAACTTCGATCTACAACGAGATAGAATCTCTTGGTTTGAGGATAGAAAAGGCCAGTGAGATTGTAACTGCTGAGGCTGCGGACAGAAGAACTGCCAGCTACCTTAGGGTAAAGGAAAACTCCCCGCTACTGAAAATCATAAGGCTTACATTCATTTCGAACAATGTCCCAATCGAATACATGGAAGGCTTGTTCAGGCCAGACAGGTATGTGATATCAAAGGAACTCCATAGACAGGAAGTGAGATGATGAGAATGTTTGAAGAGATTTTCGGAAAGAAGCTCCCAATAATCGGTGTAGTTCATTTGCAGCCGCTGCCGGGAGCACCGAGATATGAAGGTATGTCCATGAAGGAGATCGCAAGACAGGCTGTCGCAGAAGCCAGAGCGATGACAGAAAATGGCGTTGACGGCCTGATAGTCGAGAATTTCCGTGACATGATGTTCAAAAAGAGAGTGGGTCCCGAAACGGTCGCGTCTATGACTTACATCGCTTCCGAGGTTTCTTCAGCTGTTTCCGCTCCAATAGGCCTCTGTGTTCTTCAGTCTGATGCGATTTCGGCTTTGGCGATAGCGAAGGCCGTGGGGGGGAAGTTTATCCGGGTCCCTTACTATACAGAGACCTATATAGTCGATGCCGGGATGATGGAGAGTATCGCGGCAGATGCCCTCAGATTCAGGAAGATGATCGAGGCGAGAGATGTGAAGATCTTCGCCGACGTTCATATCAAGCACGGGTATTCGCTTTCTAGAAGACCGATTGAAGAATCTGCAGAAGATACTTACGAGCGCGGTCTTGCCGACGCGATAATCGTGACCGGAAAGAAGACGGGCGGGAAGACGAAGCCCGAAGATGTGAAGGTAGTAAGAGACTATCTACCAGACCTTCCGTTGATTGTTGGAAGCGGTGTAACTACCGAGAATTTGCAGGAGTACTTCCCGAAGCTGGGTGACGCAGTAATCGTGGGAACGAGCCTGAAGAAGGAAGGAAAGACCGAAGGTGCTATTGATCCTGAAAGAGTTAGACAGTTCTCAAAGAATATGGAAGTGTGCAGAAAGGAGCTTGAGAAATGACAACGATAACTGAGTTCAATCAAATCTTTGGTACTTCAAAACCAATAATCGGCATGATTCATCTCAAACCACTGCCAGGTTCTCCGGTATACGATGGAAAGGGACTGAAAGAGGTGATTCGCCAGGCCGTTGATGAGGCAGGCAAGCTTATCGAAGGTGGTGTCAATGGTGTTCAGGTTGAGAATTATAACGATCCTTCGTACTTTCCCGATGTCGCGCCGGCCGAGACAATTTCCTCACTCTCCATTGTTGCGCACGAGGTGCACAAAGCATTTCCAGATACGCCGATGGGAATATGTCTTCTTGCCGACCCAATAGCGTCAATAGCGGTAGCGCATTCATCCGGCGCGAAGTTTGTTAGGGCGACGGTCTTCACGGAAGCATCAGTGGATGTCTCAGGGCTTGCTTTAAGGAGACCTCACGAGATATTGAGATACAGGAAGTTCCTGGATCCTTCGATCAAGATCTTCGCGGATGTTCATATCAAACACTCGGCGCCTTTGGCAATGAGACCGATCGAGGAGTCGGCGTATGATGCCGCATACTTCCTTGCAGACGCAGTAATTATAAGCGGCAAACACACGGGGTTTGAGACGCCAATTGAGGACCTGAAGAAGGTACGTTCGGTGCTTCCCGATTATCCGATAATGGTCGGTTCAGGGATGAACAGGACCAATGCGGAGAACATCTTTGAGGTCGCCTCAGGAGCATTTGTTGGCTCTACGTTCAAGATAGACGGAAATTCTTACAAGTCTGTGGATTCCGAGAGAGTGAAGGAATTCATGAAGACGATAAAGGAGATAAGGAATCGATGAGCGATTCTGTTCTTGTCCTGGGCGATGTAAATGTGGACATCATTGGGAAGTTCGACGGATTTCCCTCACCGGGCGACTCGGTGTACAGCGACAACCCGGTCCTCAGGTCCGGCGGATCGGGACTGAACACTTTTGTGGGTCTGAAGAAGCTAGGGGTGGAGGCAGAATTCGCCACAATGGTCGGAAAGGATCTGTTCGCTGACTTCATAAAGAAGGATCTGTCGGAAATGGGTATTGAGTTTAATCCTAAGGTGTCACCTTCTTATCCGACCGGGGTTGTTTTCTCGCTATCGGTAGGCAACGAGAGAACCTTCTTCTCATTCAGAAAGAACGCAGCCGACATACACATCACCGAAGCGGATCTCGCAGAGATTACCGACAACGCTTCCACTTTGTATCTCACAGGCATATCCATAGTCGAGGGTATAGAGACATTCGAGACTTTTCTGGAAGTTGTGAAGAGGGTAAAGACTTCGGGAGCAAGAGTTTTCTTCGATCCGAACATGAGGAAGATAGATCCAGTTTCTATCTCCAGGATAGAACATTTGATTCCATATGTTGATGTATTTCTTCCAGCTCGCGACGAGTTGAGCGTATTGCTTTCGAAGTCGAGTAAGTTCAGGTTTTGCTCAGAGCTGCTCGAAGCAGGTGTCACAGATATTTGGGTAAAGAAAGGTGCAAAAGGATGCTCTCTGATTTCGAGGGAAAGAGGGTTCGATTTCCCAGCTCCAAGAGCGAAAGTTCTTGACTGTACAGGGGCGGGAGATGCTTTCAATGCGGCAGTTGTGTGGGGATATCTTAATGGTCTGGATGTGAAGGAGACCGGCATTTATGCAAACGTCTATGCGGCAATAAGCACCGAACGACTGGGAGCGGCCACTTCTTATCCGGATAAGGAATGCATGTTGAAGAGTGGGTACTACAAATCTATTAAGACGGGGGTGAAAGTATCATGAAACGGTTGATTCTGATTCTAGCATTAGTAGGTCTTGCTGCGACAAGTTTTGGCGCTCTAAAAGTAGCAATCGTAGCGGGAGATGCGATCGGTGACAGAGGATTCACCGACATGGCGTATATTGGTATTCAGGAAGCCCAGAAGCAATTCGGGATCGAGTATAAGGTCTTCGAGTGTAACGTGGATCCTTCGAAGTACTTTGATGCGCTAAGGGCAGGAGCAATGAATTACGATCTTATCTTCGTGGATCCGGGATATTTCTTTGACAAGGAACTCGCGGAAGTCAGCGCAATGTTCCCCTCCAAGACTTTTGTGTATATCGATGGGACATCCAGCCTTCCAAATGTTGTATCGGTTCCCTTCAGACAGAATGAAGGCGCATTCCTTGCAGGTTGTCTTGCTGCCTTGATGACTGACAAGACTGAACTCTGCAAGATCAATCCCGCAAAGATTGTTGGATTCGTTGGAGGATTCGATATGCCTGTAATCAGGGATTATCAGGCAGGCTATGAACACGGAGTCAGGTATGTCGATCCCGATGTCAAAGTCATCGCAAGATATGCGGGCGATCATTACGATCCTGCGCTGGGCAAAGAAACTGCCTACTCTGTCTCCAAAGAAGGTGCCGACGTGATCTTCCAGGCGGCCGGGCCGACAGGGCTTGGAATTCTTGAGGCAGCCAGAGACTACGACTTCTACGCAATTGGCGTGGATACCGATCAGGGATATCTTCAACCGGGATTCATCGTATCTAGCATGATGAAGAAAGTAGATGTTGCAGTCCTCGATATAGTAAGGATGCAGATCGAGAAAAAACTAGAAAAGGGTTCTGTTCATGTCTATGGAATAGCAAACGGTGGAGTCGGACTTGCGTATAACGAATTCATGATGAACACAGTTCCGGCTTCTGTCTACCTCAAGCTTGTCGAGATTCAAGAGAAGATAGCCAACGGAGAGATAGTTGTAGATTCATACCTCAACTAATAGTCTGTGCCGGAGTCCCTGTAGGGGCTCCGGGTTTTTATTTCGGGGGGTGTTACAGATTCTAGCCTGCGATAAGGTATCCAAGACATACCCAAACGGACTTGAAGCACTGAAGGAAGTCAGTTTTGAAGTGAAGAAGGGAGAAATACACGCAATAGTAGGCGAAAACGGTGCCGGAAAGTCCACTCTCATGAACATCCTGTTCGGTATGATCAAGCCGTCTTCAGGAGAGATCAGATTCAAAAACAGTCTTTTCTCGCCAAAACATCCTTCGGAAGCTATAGGTCTAGGTATTGGAATGGTTCACCAGCATTTCAAGTTGGTTCAGAGCATCACTGTTGCCGAGAATGTCGTTCTTGGAATGGAGAATCGATTTCAGAACAAGATGAGGAAGATCGACAGGGCAGAGATGAACAGATCCGTTGCGTCGCTAATAGAGAAGTTGAAGATGTCCATCTCGCCGGATGACAAAATAGAAAACCTTCCTATAAGCAAGAAACAGCAGGTTGAGATTCTAAAAGTTCTCTACAGGGATACGGATTTCATCATTCTTGATGAGCCTACAGCGGTTCTCGCTCCGAACGAAGTGGAAGACTTCCTGGAATTTGTTATGGAGATTCAGAAGATGGGGAAGACGGTGGTATTCATCTCCCATAGGCTGGGTGAGGTATTTGCCATCGCCGACCGCATAACGATCCTAAGAAGGGGAACGCTCGTTGGGACTTATGAGAAGAAGGAAGTCGATAGAGAAAGCATTGCCAACATGATGATCGGTACCGACACCGATCTTACAGAGCATCCTGAGGATTTCCTTAAAGAAGAAGTCTTGTTGTCGGTTGAAGGGCTGGTCGATATTTCCGGAGTACTTAGGGACCTGAGCTTCAAGTTGCATGCAGGGGAGATTCTTGGTTTTGCAGGAGTCGGTGGCAATGGACAGGAAGAACTCTTCGAGGTTCTTGCCGGAAATCTGAAACTATCATCGGGGGAAATGGAGCTCAGAGATTCATCTCTGGTTCAACTCGATACTCTCGGGCGGAGGAGAGCTGGTATAGCCTACATCACCGATGATCGAATGAAAAAGGGGCTTGCCCCTGACAGAAGTATTATCGAGAACAGCATGGCAGGACATCATAAATTTGGGAGTTTTGGGAAAGCTCTGATAGATAAGTCAAAGGCAAGGTCGTTCGCTAGGTCGATAATCACCGACTATGATGTTCGAACCGGTAAGAATCTAAATACTGCCGTGAAGGCTCTATCGGGAGGAAATATGCAGAAACTACTTGTCGGCAGAGAGATTGCATATAATCCTGCGATCCTTGTTGCATCTCAACCGACCGCCGGCGTCGACGTTGCTGCTAGAAAGCTAATTCACGATTCGTTCAGGAAGCTTTCAGAGACAGGTTCAGGCGTCATTCTCATAAGCGGTGATCTTGAAGAGATAATGGATCTTGCAAACAGAATCATCGTTCTCTATCGCGGACGAGCAGTAGCGGAGATGTCTTATCCAGATTATGACACAACTGAGATCGGTTACTATATGACGGGAATAAGGGGGTAGCAGGATGTTCAGTGTTCGCGCGCTTAGTATGAGAAAGATTATTCTCTCACTCCTCCTTGTGACCTGTATTCTGTCAGTCTGGGCACTGATAATCTGGTTTGGTGGCGAGTCTCCTGTTAAGGGATTCCTCTACATTCTGGACGGTTCACTGGGAAATCATTATCAGCTTCTCTCGACGCTAAACAAAATGGTTCCTCTGATTCTGGCTGCAGCCGCTGTCGCCGTTCCAGCATGGACGGGCATGTGGAATATCGGAGGCGAAGGCCAATTACTACTGGGAGCATTCGGGGCGGTCTTGATTGGTTTCTCTGTTGATTTCGGAGTCGGTCTGGTAAACATCGTTGTCGCTTTGATCGTCTCCGCCGCATTTGGCATGGCTTGGGCTGCCTGGCCGGCTGTATTCAAGATCAAACTGAGAATGGACGAGGTTGTTACTACGCTAATGGGAAACTACATCGCTGCTCAACTAATCGCTTATCTAATCAACAAGCCCTTCAGGGACCCTAGATCACCGCTTGCGCAGACACCCTATGTAAAGTCGAGTTACGTTATCCCGTATCTCTTTGAAGGGTCGCAATTTTCCGCGACTTTCTTTGTGGCCGTTAGTGTTATCATAATCCTCTTTGTATTCAGACGGAGATTGCTAACGGGCTACGAGTTCGAAATGACGGGTAGCAACGCTGTTTTTGCCGAGCTAAGCGGAATAAGAGTCACGAAGATGAAGCTGTTGTCGATGCTTATAGGCGGAGCTCTGGCGGGTCTCGCAGGTGGTCTTCTTGTCCTTGGGATGACTCAAAGGGTAATGCAGAGTTTTTCACCGGGTTATGGCTTCACCGGTCTGTTGATCTGTCTTCTCGCCTTCAACGAGCCTCTCCTGATTCTTGGGATTGCCTTCCTTTTCTCGGTGCTTCAGACGGGTAGTGTGAATCTTCAGTTATTCACGTCTGTTCCAGCTGAGATCAGCGGAGTGCTGCAAGCGATAATGGTGCTTTTCGTGGCCGCATTCAAGACGTTTATGGTCGGACGGAGGGATGGTTGAATATGGATTTTGAATTGATTACCACGCTGTTCAGGACATCTATCCGTATGGCAACACCAATACTACTTGCATCGCTCGGAGGAGCGCTCACTTTTCACGCGGGCATAATCAACGTAGCGATGGAAGGCTTGATGCTAATTAGTGCTTTCTTCTCTGTTGTCTTTTCTTTCCTTACTGGAAGTGCATTATTGGGGATAGTTGCAGGCATTATCGCCTCTATTCTTGTATCTTTGCTATATTCTGTCTTTGTGAGTTTCTTGAAGGCAAACAACTTCGCCATCGGTTTCGCGATAAACATTCTGGTTAGTTCGCTGACCCTCTTTTTGATGAGGATCATGTTTCAAGGCAAGAATGCGTTCAATTCACCGAACATTGCCTCGATAATGGAGCTTAAGATCAGGACCGGAAACTACTTTCTTGACAACTATATCTTCAACTTCAGCATTCTCACTTATCTTTCGATTTTCATTGTTTTCCTGCTCGCGTTCATGGTCTACAAGACCTCTTTCGGACTGAGGCTGAGAGTTTGCGGAGAGATGCCTGAAGCGCTTAAAGCGGCAGGTATAAAGGTCGGGTTCGTTCAGCTTTGGGCAAGCGTTCTGTGCGGAGCACTATGTGGGCTTGCAGGCGCTCAGCTATCGCTCTATAATGTCAGAATGTTCTCACGCGACATGACGGGCGGAAGAGGCTTCGTTGCCCTTGCGGCTATACTCATCTCAGGCGGGAAGCCAAAGAGAATACTCTTCATCTCACTTCTCTTTGGTGTTTTTGATGCGTTATCCGTCAAGCTGCAGAGTGAGAAGATCGCACCTCAGTTTGCTCTAATGCTTCCCTACGTAATGAGCGTAGTTGTGCTTTTGCTATTTCATATGAAGTCAAGAAGGAGATTAGATAGCGCCTAGCCGCAAGGTATAGCGTACATGACAACAGAAAATATCTGAGCCAATCTCTGAACTCCAATGTCGGTGGTGAAGATGGACTGACGAAAATCATGGCAATGGATATCCACAATTCTGCAAGCTGCCACCTACCTCTCAAGATAGGAATGTTGATCAGAAACGGAAGATCCGTCTGGCGGGAAGATCTGTTCCTCGTTCCGACGCTTCGCGTTCAGGTTATAGGTTCAGAAGAGCGGTGTTTGGTGATTAGTGATTTGTGATTGGTGCAGAATCGAAGAGCATCAAAAACACGAGATGAGTAGAGAGGGCGAGACGAGAACGGGTCTGGGGTTTGGGGTCTAGGGTTTGGTAAGAACG
>LVBU01000333.1 GCA_001603185.1 Thermotogales bacterium Thermo_02
CTCTCGTTGGTTCCAGTACCGAGGACTTCTATGCCCTACACGTAGGTATAGAGAACCGGGAGATTGAATCGTTGAAGCTCAGGTTGGATACAGATCTTAGATTCGACACCGGATTTGCCCTGTCGCGCTTTCTTATAGAGAGCCGTGGAGAGTATCTCGGCCTTGATAGACTTAAACCTGCCTATCACATTCTCTTCACGAACGACCTGAAGGCTCAGAGCAGCAGATTTGAAGTCCAGGCCGGCCTCGCATATGTTCCTCAGCTGAGGAGCCCACTGGCTCTTCTTGCTGAGGGAGCTTATTATATAAGCAGAAACGGAGAAGAGAAGACTTCCGAAGGCCGACTTACTCTAGACACTGTCTTCTGGTATGACAGGACCTTCAACTTCTCTCTGACCGGAGAGATATATCTCAAGAAAGGCATGGTCTATACTATAAACGGACTCAGGGCGGAGAAGTCTTTTGCCGATCTCTTATCGATCGCCGGCGCCGGATATTTTGTAAACGATAACAGAGGCGGTTTCTATTACAGACTAATAGTCGAAACCGGTCTCACTATATGGCCAGATACTTCTATCTATGCCGGTTATGGCTTTGGTTCTCTGAAAGAGAGCTTCCTTGGAAATCTGAGAAAGGACGGCTTCTACTTTGGAGTAAGGATCAAGCTCGATGACAGCTGGTTCTTCAAGAGCAGAAACACCGGAAAGTTGAACCTCTACTTCTTCGTCGACAAAGACCTCGATACGAAGTTCGATACAGGTGAGATACCCGCAAGTGTTAAGGTACGCATAGATGGCAAAGACTATGAGAGCGATGAAAACGGAGTCGTATCTGTCGAGTTACCCGTCGGTCTTTACAGAGTTGAATTAATAGAGCAGCCCGATTCACTGATCTCCTTGCTCGACGATCCTCCAGAGCTTCAGGTAACAGAGTACGGGTCAAGAGACTTCTACTGGCCGTTTATGGAGTCTCCGGCATACGTGGATATACGTATCTTCGTCGATTCCAATTCATCAGGTACATACGATGAGGAGGAGAAATACCTGAAGAGTTTCTCTATCAACATAGGAGAGGACGTACTGTTTACCCAGGACGGTACACTTACCGTTCCCGTCTCGTCGGGGACTATAAGAATCTCACTGGATATGGCCTCGCTCGGTTCGGGTGTCAGTATCACGACAGGTTCTTTGAACAGACAGATTGAGGTGAAACCCGGAGAGAGAAAGAGTGTGGAGTTTGGTGTCGCCTTCCAGCGAAAAATCGAAGTAGTACTCTTTAGAGATTTGAATGCGAACGGTCTTAGAGAGAGCGAAGAACCTCTCCTGGATGCTTCAGGTATTCTGACTATAGGTGGAAAGCCCTTTAGAATAGGTTCCCGGACTGTTCTCGAAGGTGTTCCGTCTGGTGTCAGCAGAGCAAGTCTGACTATGGACAGGGGCTTTGAAAGGCTATTTTCTCGGACTACCCGTATTGAGACAATAGAAGTGAACGAAATGGGAGACACTCTGGTGGCAATTGGGTTCGCTGAGAAGAGCGCACTATCGATCTCCTTCTTAGAGGAAGATGGAGATTACTTCTACGAAGTCGTCACCCTCAAGATAAACGGAGTTGAATTTCAAGCCTTTGGTATAATCGAGCTAGTCGGCCTCGTATTCGGTGAACAGTCAATAGAATTGGTCGGTCTACCGGGCGGTTATACGTGCGATGAACCTGAGCTGAGCGTCTGGCTAGAGCCGGGGGCCAGAGGTGAAATCGAAGTAGTCGTGAGAAGGGAGTAAATCTTCCACCCACAAGTGCTCAGGCGCGTGGAGTGTGAACGCAGATTCCACACATCAGCGAGAAAGGAGTGATGAACTTGAGTCTATTCGAGGGTCTTAACGGTATAGCTTTTCTGCTTTCTCTAGTCCTCTGGGCCGGTGGGGGGATAGCCGTCTCGGTTTTCTTCTTTTCGCTCAAGGATCCAAAGACACAGCCGCAGGTTCAGGGCTTTCTCTATTCGCTGTGGGACAATCTGCGTCTGCCGGGAGTGGCCATTTCGATAATCCTTCTGGGGACGAGTCTTTCAAAGTTAATACTTGGTGTAACTGCCGATCTATTCTGGCTGATCCTTTACTTCGCCGCCTTTGCGTTGACGTTGGCGAGCTGGCACATGGCCGACAGATCCCTGAGGAAGGGTTCGAGCGATCCCAGATCTATACTCGAGGTCGAGAGAAAGAGCTTTGGTCTCTATCTCTTATATGCCGATTCCTGCATAGTCCTTGCCACTGTGGCTCTGGCTCTTGCAGGTATCTGAGTTGGCCTGAGCTAAGCGTCAAACGGAAATCGAAGAGGGGTCCATTCCAAGGAGCAGGTCTATAAGCGATCTCGACCATTCGATTCTGTAGCCCCAGAGAGTGCGCTGAAGATAGTAGAGTCTCGCTCCGAGGAACTCCTGGAAGACACCGGAGGCATTACTGTTGGGAATGAACAGAAGGCAGTATCTGTCGGGATCATCAACTAGATTGAAGACACTGAGTAGTTCAAAGTATTCGGGATTGCTCCGTGTGACTATGGTACCGCTTAGGCCCTCATCAAACCAGGACCCCGACTTTTTTGTGTATTCGAGATATACGCGTTTCATGGCCAGCCAGTCCTTGCTGAAATTCGCGATAATCCTCTTCATATCGCCTTCGAGGTCGATGATGGCCACCTCTTTGATATCGGTGAGTTGCTTAACATTGAGACCGACTTTCAGACCGGCCTCTTCTTGAAGTTTCATCTGATAAGCGTAATCGAGTATTGCCTGTTCATAATCCCTGAAAACCTGTTCAGGGCTTCTGAAGAAATAGAAGCCCCATATATAAAGCGCTACAAGCAGAACAGTAACACATACTAAAGAGATATACCTGAGTTTCAAAGGGACACCACCCTGCGAATTAACATACTCAAAAATACCATATAGTTTATCGAAATTGCAAGCCGAAAGCCGTGCCATTCAAAAGGCATCGATCTATAGTATCATTGTCTTTGACAATAATGGAGGAATTGATTAACATGCTTGTATCTCTGAGTAAAGTTGGACATGATTACGGACAGGACTTTCTGTTTGATGAAGTCTCCACCTCTATAGACAGGAAAGACAAGATAATCCTTACCGGCAAAAACGGAAGTGGCAAATCCACCCTTATGAAGATCATCGCCGGCGAGTTAAGACCCAGCGAAGGAGAGATCTTCCATTCGACAAGTGTAAAGATCGGTTACCAGATTCAGAGCCGTATCCCCGACCCGGAACTTACCCTGATGGACTACTACATGCAGGACAAGGGTCTGCTGATTCCCGATACGCAGGAATTCTACTCTTTCGAGAGACGCGTGAGAAGCACCCTCGTCGGCCTGGAATTCTCAGAAGAAGACTGGAACAGAAAACTGAGCACTTTCAGTGGCGGAGAGCTCACGAGAATCTCTCTGGGAAAGCTCTTTCTGGTGGACCATGATCTGCTGCTTCTCGATGAGCCGACAAACCATCTGGACCTCGAATCGACCGAGTGGCTGGTAGGTTTCTTGAGAGCCTATCAGGGAGCCCTCGTTATAGTCACGCACGACCGCTATCTAATAAGAAAGGTCGGCAACAGGTTCTGGGAACTTAACGGAGGTTCTATATGGGACTTTCCGGGCGGTTACGATAAGTATCTCTTTGACAGGGAAATACTCATGAAGAGTGGAATGAGGACAAGAGAGAACCTGGTGAAAGAGATTGAGAGACTCGATGCGGTCGCCAAGCGTTACAGACTCTGGGGTCAGGAGAAGTTTATTAAGCAGGCGATAAATAAGGAGAGACAGCGCGACAGGTTGAAGGAACAACTGGAGTCGATTGATCTGCCGGACGAAGAGATTCGGGCTCCAAAGTTCAGACTGCCCCAGCCGGACAGAACGGGCTATATAGTCCTCGATGTCCAGAAGCTCTCTTTCGGATTTGATGGAAAGGAACTCTTCCGCAACGCCTCTCTGGAAGTCCACAGGCACGAGAAGATCGGCCTTCTGGGACCCAACGGCAGCGGCAAGACGACGCTTCTGAGAATGATAACGCAGATAAACGAGAATACTCCCGGAGAGATAGAATGGGGGCATAATGTACGCTGGGGGTATCTTTCACAGTTGACCGAAGACCTGAATCTGGAGAACGACGTGATAACCGAAATTTGGCAGCTCTTGCCCGGGCAGCCGGACTACGAGGTCCGCAAATATATCGGACGGTTCGGGTTCCCCGGAGAGGACGTATTCAAGCCTATCTCTTCTCTAAGCGGTGGCGAGAAGACCAAGCTCGCTCTCGCGAAGCTGATTCTGTCTAGACCAAACGTGCTCGTTATGGACGAACCGACGAACAATCTCGATATCTGGTCTATAGAAAGCCTTGAAGACGTATTGAAAGAATATGAGGGCTGCATAATACTCGTATCGCATGACAGGGAGTTCGTACAGAATATCTGCGAGCACTTCGTCATGATAGACAGGTTGAAGTTCAAGCCCGTTCGCTCGGTGGAGGACTATCTTAACAGGAACCGTCCGGTGAGAGACGGCAACGACAACGATATCGCCCGGCTCTCCTTTCAGGAGAAGCGAAAGCTCTCTAACAGGCGAAAGTCCTTGCTCGAAAGACTTGGTGTTCTGGAGAGCGAAGAAGAGGCTCTCTCCAGAAAGATAGAAGAGGCTCAGCTCAAAATGGGAATATACACAACCGATTACGAGAAACTCCAGGACTTTCAGAGTCTTATCGAGGAGGCCGAAGAGAAGACAATCAACATTCTCGAAGAGAAAGAAAACCTCAACAATGAACTGGGAGAACTGGACAGGTTGATACAGGATTAGCGGCTCTGTCTTTCTTCAATCCGGGAGATACGATGAACGAATTCTGCAAGATATGTGACTCAAAGACGTTCACAATAACCCACAAGAAATTCGGTATCGACTACTATTACTGCAAAGCCTGTGGCTTCATAGCGAAAGACGAACGCTCAATAATCTCGCCGGAGGAAGAGCTGAAGATCTACGAAAGCCACAACAACAGCATAGATGATCCCCGGTACGTCGCATTCTTCAAAAGGTTTCTGGAGAGCGCCGTCTTCCCCTATTGCAAAGGCGAGACGGGTCTGGATTACGGAAGCGGTCCTTCACCGGTGCTGGCGACCATTCTCGAAAGAGACTACGGCTTCTCTGTGGACATATATGATCTCTTCTTTTCACCTGAGAGAGAATATGAGGGAAGAAGCTACGACCTGATAACCGCTACTGAAGTCCTCGAACACCTCGCCGACCCGCTCTCTCACTTCGCCATCTTCAGAAGATGCCTGAAAGACGAGGGCATACTCTCGGTCATGACGCTCTTCCATCCCGAAGATGAAAACGAGTTCCTCCAATGGTACTACATGAGAGACATGAGCCACATCTCCTTCTATACTCCACGAAGCATGCGAGTCATTGGAGAGAAGCTCGGCCTCGAGATTATCTTCACAGACGATGCCCGCTATACAACATTCAGAAAGCGATACTAAAAATAGGGACAGACTCCATTTTTTCAGGAGACGTCCACCGTTCGCCGTCCTCCGAAAAGAGCATTAAGAGCTGAAAAGCCGTCCTTCGTCCGTCGTCCCAGACCGTGGACCCGTCCTTGGAAAGAGCGGGAGAGCTTTCCGGAGCTAGGAGATCTGTTCTTCGTTCCGACGCTCCGCGTCCAGGTTCTTGGTTCAGAAGAGCGAAAACGAGATTGAGAGAGAAGACGAGACGCGAACGGGTCTAGAGTGTGGG
>LVBU01000334.1 GCA_001603185.1 Thermotogales bacterium Thermo_02
TTCATACACGAACCTATGGCATAGACCGTGGAGTCTGTCTGCACACCCGGCAGGTAGAACAGAGTCACGAGTTCGTCGACGTCCTGCCCCTGCTTCTCCCACAGAAGCCTGGTTATCTCCGTAAGTTTCTCCAGCGAGACTTCTCTCCGGTCAAGAGCTATCCTCAGAGTCCTGTGTTTAATTGCTATTCCGAAGTCTCTGCTTTCTTTAATCCAATAAGAAACGACGTCATTCTTTAGCACAATGACGGCCCCCTAATTCTCCTGAACAACTCTCTCGTTATATGAAATGAAGTGTGAATCAAAGGTATGACTGAGTGGTTTGGTGATATTCTAGCACCCGGGGATTTAATATCTTAACCATTTTCGATTGTTCCTTCTTGGCAGACTCAGGTAAAGGAGTAGGCTGTGAAGTTCTTTATTTGCTTTGCCTGTTCCGTAAAGCTTACTGTATTTAGACTACAGGAAAACGGGGTCTGTAATCCCGTTAGACAGAGATAAGTCAGTTGACTGAAAGATTTACATTTACTATCAGTCTTCGAGTCTGGCACGCATAAAGGCGTCTTCAGGCCCGGCGATGGGTAGTCCAAAGAAACCGTTACTATCCTGAAGGCCATAGAACCTCCAATATCTTCTGCGGCTTCTTGCGCCCCTGGGGCACAAGCCCACGCCCCGGCGCTCGAAGACGCAGCAAAGTGTAAAAAGGCTAGAGTGTAATCAGGGCGCTGTCCTTGCAATACGCAACCCGAGGTTGCCGCGTCCGCCAGCAATTCCTGAAGAGGTGCAGAGTAATAGTCTTATCCTATCCATTTAAGCACTTCCGTAACTTCAGACAGAAGGTCAGAAATGCTGTTATCTGGGGTCCTGAGATCAACGAAACGTACGTCAACCCTAACTTTGTCCCTGGAGCTGTATTCGATATCGGTCATGTTAATCCTGTCCGAATAGGGATACACCAATCTCTTCCTGATCTCTAAACCATGGCTATCTTCAAAGAGAGACATTGTCTCCCTAAAACTTAGCTTCTGTCGTTTGCACCATTCGATGTACTCCAGTATCTTCTCGTCAGTCACTAACTCTTCTCCCATACTTCTTAATGTGCAGAATAGACAGACTAGTTTGCGATAGGCCAGAGACTCCAAAGAATTCTTCCGGTTTTCTATTCACTACACTCTAAGCTGTTTAAAGATTTCCAAAAAACTCACCCCTACTGAGTTACTTATGCTTTATTCTGCAAAAGTGCAGTTTTATTCTGCAATTGTCCACTCAGAAGTCTTGCGAGACCTTGATTCATAATCTGCCCATTTCGTCTCATCTTCGTGATCAAATTGCTTATCTTGTGTGCCCACTGCTCCTCGTTAAGAGAATCACTCAGCTTGTTCCATAGTGCTGTTGCATATTCCGCAAGGCTTAGCGGATTTGACTGAGAAAAAGCGGCTGGTCAGCTGAGGGGCTCGCATAGTACATGATTCCTCTTCTGCCTACTCCTTCTAGCGAGTTTTCCTGCCTTACCTGTGGACACTGCGGTCGCTTTGATGGTGTTCTTCAGTATATATCATGTGATTGCTTTTCAAAGAATGTGATTAGGAAAAAATGGAGTCTGGTTTTTCATGTTACGGTTTTTCATGTTACTACCGTGCCCCTTCCCGCAGCAGGACTGCCTCCTTGAATAATCTGAAAGCCTTAATATTGATGTTTCTTAGTCTGTTTAGCCTTGAAAACGAACTTATTTCTATTGGCTCGTCTG
>LVBU01000022.1 GCA_001603185.1 Thermotogales bacterium Thermo_02
ATTAATAGCTATAATACAACAATTCGCATCACTTAGTAACCGTCCTCTCTAACTTTTCGTGTACGGATCTGCAGCATCCCTCAGCCCATCGCCAAGAAAGTTGAATCCCAGGACGACCACTATAACGAATATTCCAGGAATCATAAGCCACGGATGGAGAGCGATAGACCTTATGTTCTGCGATTCTTGAAGCAGAACACCCCAGCTGATCGCGGGCGATCGCAGTCCGAGACCGAGAAAACTCAAGGCGGTCTCACCGAGAATCATGCCGGGTATTGAGAGTGTTATCTGGACAATGAGATAGCTCAGAAAGGAGGGGATCAAATGCCTCGTGATTATCCACCACTGCCCGGCGCCAAAGGTTCTTGAAGCAAGAACGAACTCTTCTTCCCTCAAGGAAAGAAACTTTCCGCGGACAACTCTCGCAACCCCTGTCCAGCCAAGAACTGATAGTATGATAGTTATTCCAAAGTAGACTCTGAGCATGGGCCAGTACGGCGGAAGAGCCGCGCTAAGTGCCATCCACAGAGGTATCTGAGGAATTGACATGAGTATCTCTATGAGTCTCTGAATGACATTATCCACTATACCGCCGAGCAGACCGGAAATACTTCCCAGGATAACTCCAATAATCAGACTGAGAAAGACTCCAACAAGTCCAATAGTCAGAGAAATAGTGCTTCCATAGAGTACCCTCGAAAAGAGATCACGCCCAAGAGAATCGGTACCAAAGAGAAAGACAGGCTGTTTTCCCGTAGTACCGAAGAGATGGAGGTCGGTTTCGAAGAGTCCGAGGAATTTGTACTTGTCCCCTCTTACAAAGAGATTTATGTAATGTCTCTTGTCCGTGTCATCGACGTAGATTCTCTGCCAGGTATCCGGGTCAAGCTCCATCTTCCGTTCATAGATGAACGGTCTGAACGAAAAACCGCTGGCATCGGAGAAACGTATTAGCGTGGGCGGAGAGTAGACGTTTCCGCTGAATCTTCTAGCCGGGTTATAAGGGCTTATAAACTGCGAGAATAGAGCCGCAACATAGAATATACCGAGAATGACGAGTGCGATTATCGCAAGCTTGTGCTTGAAAAAACGTCTTCTCATCAGTGTCCATTGCGACAGGCCGTACTCTTTCTTTTTTTTGGCCACTACTACCACCTCAGCTATACGTGATTCTTGGATCTAACCAGGCCAGTAGAATATCCGATATCAGTGTGCCGACAACCGTCAGTACGCTCAGGACCATAAGGAAGCTACCGGCAAGATACATGTCCTGATTAAGCAGTGCTCCCAGGAGTAGCGGCCCGGTTGTCGGTATGGAAAGAACCTGAGAGGTTATTACTTCTCCAGAGATGACCGTCGGCAACAGCCACCCGACAGTACTTATGAGCGGGTTAATCGCTACTCTCAGCGGATGAACTAGAATCACTCTCGATTCGGATAAACCTTTCGATCTTGCGGTCCTCACATAGTCTTTGCTGAGTTCATCAAGAAGGCTGGCTCTGAGAACTCTTATCATGCTTGCCGTACCGGCCGTTCCAATAACCACTACCGGAACCCAGAGATGCGAAAGTAAGTCGACAAACTTCGCCCAACTCCACGGAGCAAAAAGAAACTCTCTTGAGAAGAGTCCCCCGATACTTACTCCAAAGTATTTGAATCCCAGATACATGAGAAGGATTGCCAGGAAGAAGTTCGGAATCGACAGACCGATAAATCCTATAAGCGTGAGCGAATAGTCCCAGAAGGAGTACTTCTTCACCGCGCTCAGAATACCGATCGGAATGGCCATGACCCACGTGAAGAGAATCGTTATGACGCTAATCATTATGGTGAAGGGAATGCGGTCCATTATCAACTTCGTAACAGGCTCACCGTAAGTATAAGAAACACCGAGGTCTCCACGAACGAAACCCCAGATCCACTTTCCATACCTTACTGGAAAGGGCTGGTCGAGACCGAATCTCATTCTTAGAGCCTCAAGCTGTTCCTCGCGGATTTCAACTCCTCTGGCCTTCAGAGCCTGAACATAGCTGGTAACGTAATCTCCCGGTGGAAGTTCTATGACTATAAAAACCAGAATAGAGATTACCAGCAATGTCGGAATCATTATCAATATTCTTCTGAGGAGATACACCAGAAACTGGTTCTTCATTCACTTCGCTCCCTAATTCGACAGAATAATGGCGGAAGGACTCGAGTCCCTCCGCCACCGCTTATACTATCACTTCTGCTTCAGGAAGAACTGCTCCGGATGATATCCGTGCAACCAGAGGAAGTCTCCGCTGAAGACGCCGACTTCTGGAACATTTCTGAGGTTCTGTCTCACGATAATCGGATACGGAGCCAGACCAACGGTTCCGATCATCCAGACGTTGTCGGCCTGCATCTGCCAGATTTCGTGGGCAATCGCGGCCTTCTCATCTTCAGAGTCGGTGGCAAAGAACCTATCTCCCAGATCGAAGAGGCGTTTGCCCTCTTCGGTAGGCTCCATTCCTTCGGTCCCGTTCGAAGTCTTCCAGAGTCCCCACTCGGGAGCCCAGGAGATACCTTTGTGCGGAAGTGCCGGAACAAGACCTATAGCGAATGGCCACGACGCGTCAGAGACTCCTCCACCATGCCACACGTTTACATCGATCTCGTTGGCCTCGGCTCTCTGTGCGTTTAGACTTCTGTCCTGTGGCTTCAGTGCTACCTGAATGCCGACGTTTTCCCAGTATTCCTTAACCAGTTCACTCATCGGACTCTTAGTTGCCGGTTCTTCTGGCCAGTATTCTATTGTAATTGCAAGTCTCTTTCCATCCGGTCTGAGTCTGAATCCATCGGAATCCCTTTTCGCCAGTCCCATATCATCAAGCAGTTTGCTGGCCATAGCTGGATCGAACTGGGCGTATGCCATCTCCCATGCAGGGTCATAGTATTTGCTTGTCGGATGAAGAGTCATCTGGCGAACAACTGCCCTGCCAAAGTAAAGAAGCTCGTTGATCTCGTCTCTATCTATGGCCACCGAAAGGGCTCTTCTGAACCTCACATCGTTGAATATCTCTCTCAACACGGGGTCCTTAACAGTAAGATTAAGCATATACATGACTTCTGCACCACGGTCGGACTGCCAGAGTAGAGTCCTGTAACCTCCGGCGGCTTCATTCTGTCTGTACAGCGGATAGTTGTCAAGAGATGTGCTCCATACTTCGATATCTATCTGACCACTAAGGATCTGACCCTGGAGCGTTTCAACGTTCTCTATTCTCTTCACAACAATTCTGTCCAGATAAGGTAATTGGTTGCCCGCCTCATCGACCTTCCAGTAATAGGGATTTCTATCCCATACCCAGTAATCGGGCCTCGCTTCGACGAGCTTGTAGGCAATTAGAGTGGGAATTCCCGGGTAGATCGGTTTTGCCGACCAGCCGGCTATCGAGTAGTAATAAGCCCTTACAGTGTCAAATCCGGCAGCTTTCGCAGCTTCCATAAGTTTGTCTCTGTCTGTATAGGAAGGGTGGTATTGCTTTAGAAAATGAGCGGGTCTGAACCAGTAGCCGAGATATCCCCATTGTTTGGCGAGAGAATAGTCGAAATTCGGGAAGGGCTTGCTGAAAGTGAACTTCACTGTGTAATCATCGATCTTCTCAAGCTTAGTGTCCTGGAATTCCGTAATATAGATGCTCTCGACCAGTTCTTTGTTGTAAACTTCATCGTTCCACCAGAAAAGCATATCGTCGGCCGTCAGCGGAGCACCGTCCGACCACCTGATTCCCTTTCTGATATGCAGGGTGGCTGTCATGAAGTCTTCAGAGTAGTACCAGTTTTCGATAACGTTCGGACCTACAGTCGCGTCCATGTTGAAGGCCAGAGGTGGTTCGAAACCGGTGACGTGGAGATCGGTCCCAAAGCCTCTGGGATTGGCGGCGCCTACGTAGATCTCTCCACCATACTGACCGATCTCTTCATACACCTGAATCACCAACGGGTTTTCGGGCAGCCTCTCGGCTACCGGTGGGAGCTCGCCATTCCTAACTTTCTCGGCGAGAATTGGAGCCTCATTGTAAACAGCCGCGAACAGTGAAATAGAGAGGATCACAAGCAAAACCGTAAAAGCAAGTTTTCTGAACATCTTACAACCTCCTTTTCGTGTGGCTCGTTGAGCCTAAAGGTTTTTTCGCAGTTCTTCGAACCCTCTTAACTCGAGTTCTCCATATCTGATACACGCGACGCTGTGTTGCGACCCTTCTTCACATTCTCTTAGAACGGGTTCATTCTTACTACACTCCTCTATTGCATAGGGGCACCTTGTATGGAATCTACAACCTGAAGGCGGATTAGACGCGCTTGGAACAGTCCCCATTAGAGGAATTCTCTTCTTTTTGCTCATTGGATCTGCAACAGGTATTGAAGATAGAAGAGCTTCAGTATAGGGGTGAGCGGGAGATTTGTAAAGAAGCTCCGAAGGGGCTATCTCAACTATCTTTCCAAGATACATAACCATAATAGTATCGCTCACATAATTGACGATGCTCAAATCATGCGCAATGAAAAGATAAGTGAGTCCGAAATCAGTCTGCAAGTCGGACAGAAGGTTTATAACCTGAGATTGCACGGAAACATCAAGCGCGGAAACCGGTTCATCGCAGATAATGAAATCCGGTTCTAGCATGAGCGATCTCGCCACAACTATTCTCTGCCGCTGACCGCCCGAGAACTCGTGAGGATATCTATTCAACATGTCTGTACTGAGCCCAACTCTCTTAAGAAGCTCTGCCGCCCTTCCCAGACGTTCTTTCCTGGTAGTGATTCCGTTAACCCTTAGTGGTTCAGTTAGGACGTCACCGATTGTCATTCTCGAGTTCAGTGAAGAGAAGGGATCCTGAAAGATATACTGTATCTTTGGTCTCAGTGGTTTGAGATCTTTCTCCTTCATTGTTGCCAGATCATAAGTCTCAGAATTTGTCCTGAACACAATGCTGCCTGCGGTAGGTTTGTGAAGGCGAATTACGCATCGACCCAGAGTGGTCTTTCCACAGCCGCTCTCTCCCACAAGCCCTACCGTCTGTCCACTATTTACAGTTAGATCCACTCCGTCAACCGCTCTGACATAACCCTGAACGCTCCGGAAAACCCCACCCTTAACGGGAAAGTACTTCTTGAGACCGGCTACCTCAAGCAAGGCTTTGCTCATCGCATCTCACCGACCTTTTCGTATAACCAGCACTTTGCCCCATGGTCCTCTCCTACACGGAATTCAGGGGGTTCCTGAGCCAGACACTTGTCAAAGGCTTTGGGACATCTTGGATGGAAGAGACACCCTTCCGGGAGCTCAAATTGGCCGGGCACCGATCCCTTGATTGTATGCAATCTCTCCTTGCGGCCGATAACCGGTATGGACTGAAGAAGCCCTTTCGTATAGGGGTGTGCGGCTCTATAAAAGATGTCGACACAAGAAGCTCTTTCAACGATCTTACCCATATACATTACCACTACTCGATCGGCCATCTCTCCTATAACACCAAGATCGTGGGTTATGATCATCAGCGCCATCTTCAGGCGGTCTTTCATGTCTTTAAGCAAATCCAGGATCTGAGCCTCTATAGTTACATCAAGCGCAGTAGTGGGTTCATCGGCAATCAATAGTCTTGGCGACCTGCACAGTGCCATTGCAATCATTGCTCTCTGCCTCATACCTCCGCTGAATTGATGAGGATACTCTCTGAATCTTTGCTCCGCCGGGACTATTCCGACCAGTTCAAGCATTTCGAGAGCCTTTTCTCGAGCTATTTCTTTGGTCATCTCCTCTTCCATAAGCAGCGATTCAACTATCTGTCTCCCAATTGTATATACAGGGGTAAGAGACGACATGGGTTCCTGAAAGATCATGGAGATCTCTGACCCCCTTAGAGAACGCATTTCTCTGGATCTGGGATCGAGCTTAGTGATGTCTATGGAATCTCCATTTGATGTGCTGAAGATAATTGACCCGTTATCTATCTTGCCCGCAGGTTTTGGAAGCATGTTCATTATCGTGAGAGAAGTAACGCTTTTGCCGCAACCGCTCTCTCCAACAACGCCAAGAGTTTCGCCTGGCTTAATGTCGAAGCTGACGTTGTCCACGGCCTTTATTACTCCCTCATCTGTCTGAAAACTGACTTTCAATTCCCGGACAGTTATAAGACTATCCTCTGCCATATGAGCCCCCTTATGATTGCTCCTGGCATCAATAACCCTCATTG
>LVBU01000335.1 GCA_001603185.1 Thermotogales bacterium Thermo_02
AAGGCTTGATTTGCCTGTAAATGAGCATTTTGTCTTCACTACTGATAGATCTAAAGGCGTTCTACGCGACATAGCAGCAAAAGAGAATATAAAGACACTCGATGTTCCAGATGATGTTGGAGGACGTTTTAGTGTCTTGACAGCAGTCGGCCTTCTGTCTGCCCTTGCTGAGGGAATTGACATCGATGGACTTTATGAGGGTGCAAGATTTGGCAAGGAAAGATACTTGCGCGAAGACGTTAAGTCAAATCCCGCTACGGTAAATGCACTCATCCATCACTGGTACATGAAGAAGAATCACAATATCTCAGTTATGATGCCTTATTCCAACAGGCTTTACACAATGGCTGATTGGTATCGACAGCTCTGGGCTGAATCCCTCGGAAAGAAATTCGATCTCTCAGGTAGAATAGTACGTGTGGGACAGACTCCGGTAAAGGCGCTAGGTGCTATAGATCAGCATTCACAGGTGCAGCTGTACAACGAAGGACCAAAGGACAAAGTAATAACTTTTCTGAAGGTTGAGAACTTTTCCACTCAGTTAACGATTCCCTTTGTGCATACGGATATTGAAGCACTCTCCTATCTCAATGGAATAGAGCTCTCCGAGCTTCTGAATGCGGAACTTAAGGGAACAGCTGTAGCACTTGCGGCCAATGGAGTTCCGAACGTGACGATCACATTCCCGCAACTGGATGAATTCCACATTGGCGAATTCATAATCTCCTACGAAATACAGACGGCGATCATGGGTCAATTGTTGAGGATCGACCCCTATGATCAACCGGGTGTAGAATTAGGAAAGAAACTGACTTACGCATTCATGGCAAGAAGAGGTTATGAAGAATTGAGAGAAAGATATGAGGAGAAGACCTCCTGGAGGTTTGAACTATGATTGAAGATCTTCTGAAGATACTCTCTGGTTTCGAAATTGAGGAAGTATACTTTCTTCAAGACGATGCCATTCCCACTTATGTCATTGTTTCTCCTGAGTCAGACAAGATTCTCGGGAAGATAGGCGAACTCTCCGAAATAGAAGCGGATGTCATATCACTTACTCCTGAAGAGAGAGAAGAACTGAAAGAATCGGAGAGTGAGATTTCCACAGTGGTATTGAATATTATGAAGAAGGGAAAGAGACTCGTCTGATGGTACTTGGGCTTGTAGGAAAGGCCGGTTCAGGTAAGTCAACAGTCGCCGATGAACTGGAACGTTGTGGTGCGAAGAGAATCTCTCTTGATAAACTCGGACACTGTGTTCTTGCACAGTCAAGCAAGGAATTAATAGACATTTTCGGCCAAATTTCCAGTGAAAGCGGTGAAATAGACAGGGGCAAACTCGGTAACCTCGTCTTCTCAGACAGAAGCGCACTCCAGAAACTCAACGCTCTAATACATCCTTTGATTAGGTCTAAGGCTCTTCAAGAAATAGATATCGACTATCCTTTTTCAGTAATAGACGGTGCTTTGCTTCATGAGATCGGTCTTTCCGATTACTGTGACAGGATCATCTGGCTCGATTGCCCGGACGAAGAAGCAGTACGCAGATTGGTTGCCAGAGGCATGAAAAGAGAGAAAGCAATCGCCATTCTCAGATCTCAGTCACACCTTGAAACTCTTAAAGATTCTTGCGATGCCGTGATTTCAACAACTGGTAGTACAGAGGCGACTTTCATGAAAGTCAGAAGTGTTCTCTTTGAATGGGGCATAATGGTATAATTTTTTCATGTGATCACTTTCCGAAAAGGAGGTAGAGAAATGCGCAAGAAATTTCTTCTGATCGTTACATTGGCAATTCTCGCTGTTTTTGCAATGGCAAATGTCGAAATCGAATTCTGGCACGCTATGGGTGGTGCTCAGGGTACTACAGTAACTGAGATCGTAAATGCTTTCAACGAAGCTAATCCAGACATTAATGTTAAGGCGATCTACGTTGGAAACTATGGTGCACTTCAGCAGAAGCTCCTAGTAAGTGCTGAAAGCAATACTCTGCCGGCTCTTTCACAGGCATATGGCAACTGGACAGCCAAGTTGATTCCGCGTGGTGTCGTTGAGGAACTAAATGGGTGGATAGCGAATCCCGAAGTAGGTTTTTCCACGGAAGAATGGGAAGCCATTTGGTCGCCTTTCAAGAAAATGGTAACCTGGGGAAGCAGCATATACGCTCTTCCTTTCAACAAGAGCACCTATGTTCTGTACTACAACACAGATCTCTTCGAACAGTACGGACTTGAAGTGCCGAAAACAATGGAAGATCTTCTCTTTGCATCCATGATGCTCACAGAGGACAAGAATAAGGACGGTACAATTGACCAGTACGGCTTTGGTTACAGAACAACTGTAGATCACTTCATGACCTTCCTGAGAGCCAATGGGGGAGAAGCAATTGAGATTCTTCCCGACGGCTCCGTGAAAGTAATAATCAACTCTAAGGAAGCAAAGGAAGCTCTTCAGTTCATGTATGACATGGCACATACCTACGGAGTTGCTCTCTTCCAGGGTGGATATCTCGATGCTCCATTTGGTGACGGTAAGATCGCAATGTTCATCGAAACCATAGCGTCGGCATCTTATGTAGACAGCGGTTCCAGAGGAAAGCATGGCTGGGCATGGGCACCCGTTCCGATGTGGAAGGTGCAGGCTCCTCCGTTTGCCGGTACTGACGTTGTAATGTTCTCCAACATTACTCCTGAACAGAAAGATGCTGCCTGGAAGTTCCTCAAGTTCATAGTAAGCCCGGACATCCAGGCTTACTGGTCTATCAAGACTGGTTATATGCCGGTAACAAGTCTTACACTAGATACACCGCAGTGGAAGGCATACGTCGAACAGAACCCAACCGTGCTTGTCCCGATAAGCCAGATCCCCTTCGGTTCAGTAGATCCCAATGTAGCTCTCTGGGATGATGTCAGGACGATCGTAGGAACAATGGTTGGAGATGTTATCAATCAGAAGAGAACTGTTGAAGAAGGTTTGGCCTGGGCAGAACAGGAATTGCTTAGAGCTGCCGCGAATCAGTAGTTAATTCTTCTAAAATAAAAGAGGGGAACTGAGTTCCCCTCTTTTTCTACTGAATAGA
>LVBU01000336.1 GCA_001603185.1 Thermotogales bacterium Thermo_02
GTCTCTAAGAATACCAGTGATATACGCTTCATATAAACCTTATTATAAGCATATTATAAACTAATTCTCTACTTATTGCGGCTATGTACTGGATCGCTCCAATGGTATGTATCCGGACAGAAAGACGTCAACTTCTGGCAGTATACTGATCTTGAGAGGAGGAATAGACATGAAAAGCGAAAACTGCCGAAGACCCTTCGATTGTCCATTCAGAGAAGACGACATAGAAGTATATCTGAAGTCACTAACTGGAATCAGAGAGTGGAAAAAGAGAGGGAAAAATGAAAATGAAAACTAAAGGCAAAGAAGTGTTGAGGAAGCACGGCGGTATCTTCTCGATCAGTGGTGCGGCGAGGCCGGAAGCAAATCGAGATGTTCCTTCGACTGTAAATAAGTGAGAGCAGTCCTTTCCATGATTCTGGCTTTGCTGTCAATAACCCACTTGAGAATCGACTCAACAAAAACTGCCTCATCCCGTTTGCCATCCACAGTGAAAACATACAGCTGATTCAGGAGTATCGAAGCAAGAATATACACGATGCTCTTTCTCTCTTCGACACTCAGTGTGTTGCTCTGACAGTAACCGTCAAGGAAGTACGGGATAAGATAGAGCGCAAGAGAAGGGGCTCCCATTCTGTGAAATTCTGTCAGAACACTGGCTACTAGATAGGCGATATCCAGGACCTTGACTTCTCTCGCCGCGTACTCAAAATCGATGACTCCCGAGACCCTGCCTTCTTTGATTATGATATTTCCAGGATGAAAGTCACCGTGGACTATCTGAACCGGAAGACAGTAGTAGATTGAGTAGAAGTCCGAGAAGAAGCTCTCCAGAGTGTCTCTGTCAAAGCAGCTCATGCTTTTTGCCTTTGAAAAGAGTACTCTAACTGAAGATGAGAGAGTCCTTAGAAGGTTTGAACGCGGTAGTGTAACTGCACTGGCAGTCTCCAGGCAGAGATGAAATTTGCCCGTAAAAGAGCCGAACTCGAATGCCATTTCCGGATTTGCGTTAGAAAGGCTCTTATCGGCCTTTTCCCCTTCAAGATAGGAGAAGAGCGAGTACATGTGCTTACCAATCTTTACGTCTGGACGGCCATCGGGAGTAAAGATAGCCACAGGCACATTGAAACCTCTATCGAGCAAAAAAGAAGACAGTCGCCGAAGTTCCTCGGCTGTCTTTTCCTTCGAATAATCTCTCTTTAAAACATATAGACCAACATCAGACCGGACAATAAAGGCCCTGTTGTTAGTATCCTCAACAAGTCTTAGCTTCTTCCTTAACCCCCAGGACCTGGAAATCCGGGCAAAGGGAATTCTTGACATAATATCACCCCGGAGCTAACATGAGGATTATACTATACTTTGGCCAGATTCGGTATCTTTAACGGTAATCCTGAGCGAGACGGCTCTTGTATCGCTTTCTGGCAGCGTGTATAAACACAACTAGACTGACTAGAGTAATCGTCACTATTCCAGACCAGATAAAGGCGCTGCCGCCTCCCGATCTGTCGGATATAGTACCTACGAAGAGGTTTCCCAGAGGTGTAGACCCCGCGAATACCAGAGAATAGACGCTCATAACTCTTCCCCTGAATTCATCACTGGAATTGATCTGCATGAGACTGTTAGCACTCGTGGTAAAGAAGATGTTCGCGAGTCCCATACACACAATCAGAATTGCGGAGAAGTAGAAGGACCTGTTGAAGCCAATCGTAAGAAAGAGGACCGAAGTGATGAAGGGGACTACGAACAGCCGTGATCTCTGGGGTCCTCTTGAACTTCGGCCAGCAATTATCAGAGCTCCAACAAGCGATCCAATTCCGAGGCAGGCCATCAGAAAACCATATCCCTGAGCCTCCTGCCCCAGCTGATTTCTGGCGAAGACGGGTATGAGGACGCTGTAGTTCATGCCGAAAGTGCTTACAATGGCGAGCATTAAGGTTGTCGTGGTGAGTATTGGACTCTTCAGAAGATAACTGAGCCCTTCCTTTATGTCCGGAATTACTGTGCCCCTTTCTTTCTTCTTAATCACCGGTCTTGCATCAATCTTTGTGAGACCTATTATGACAGCGATAAATGTCACTCCATTAATCACGAAACACCATCCGGCGCCAACGGCTGCCATAACCATCCCGGCCACTGCAGGGCCGACAATCCTTGCAAGATTGAAAACTGTTGAGTTCAGAGCGACCGCATTCAACAGTACATCCCTGCCAACGAGTTCGATGATAATCGCCTGACGTGCGGGAATATCCATTGTCTTGACGATCCCAAGTCCAAGAGATAGAAGGAAAATATGCCAGTATTGAACGGCATTTGCGAAGACTAGAATAGCGAGTATGAATGCCAGAAGCATCGATACAGTCTGTGTGAAGATCAGGATTGTCCTTTTGGGAAAGCGATCAACGAATACTCCGGCAAAGAGCGAGAAAAGGAGTACCGGAGTGAACTGGGCGACACCGAGCAACCCCAGCAAGAAGGGAGAATCGGTAAGCAGGAGAACCAACCATGATTGAGCGGCCGTCTGCATCCATGTTCCCATGACGGAAATCAACTGCCCGATCCAGAAATAGCGGTAGTTCCTGATTTTCAAGGCCGGGAAAGCCTTGCCCATTCTACCGAAAAGAATACCCCGAAAACCGTTCGTCAAACGAATCATCTCCACATAGATTCTACTACAATAACTCCGAGAGTTCCAGCAGAGAGACCGCCTAGACATTGGATACTGTTCTACGGCACCCCGGCTTTCAGGCATAGGGATTATCAATTGTCCAAACAGGTATTGTAGGGAAGCAAAAGATCACCTTCCGCTTTCCCGTGATGAAGCACATTCAGTAATTTCGCAGTACCGAGAAGCTGTTCCTATTCATCCCCTATGCTGTAAGTGTCTTCTGGAATAATGCTTCCCAGGAGAGTGTCGTTGAACTGGGCATAAGGGCCGTCGTATTTCGGAGGAGCCATTTGATCAGAAGGATACATGTACGGCTGAGGATACCACGCATAGTCTGAGACCACGGCCTTCCGCAGGAGGATATTACTCTTGGAGACATCTACCACGAGCAGATCTGTAGCTATTGCGACTGCCCCATCATAGAACAACCGTATGTCTTCAATTGCTGGGCCCACTGTGTCTTCATTGGCTTGAAAGTGTGTGGCAATGCCTAGCCTCGGGTTAGTTTGACTTAATATGTAGCCAAATCCCTTCTGTGAGGTATGTGAATTCCTTTGAACGGCAAGTGCAAATCCCACGGCTCTTTCCCAGCCTATATCTCCCGGTCTCAATCCAGAGTTCTTACTGGCCCAGACTTCGGGTGGAACTACCATCTCGTGAATCAGAATATCCACATCTTTAGCCTGTTCCAACATATAGTAATTGGGTATCGTGTCACCGGAGAAAACCATGGATAGACCGTTCCATTCAAGTTTGTAACTAATGCTCCCATTTCTATCATGGACGGCGGGAAAATGAGTGATTCTTGCACCATTTTTCTCATACGCGACCCCACCGACAGTCATGTAAGGCAGTTCTTTTGCAATTATGTCGTAACCGTCTTGGCCGTCTTTCAGTCCTGTACTTAGAAAGCTGAAAGCCTCAACATGCCATTTCATGAGTCTCTTCAGATTTTCGGCGAATACAGCCGTCCCCTCTTCAGGATTGTCCGCGGATGGGCCATAGAGATATAGTGGAGTTTTGCGATCTTGAGACGGCCCGAAACAGTAAAGGGTTATTAGGTCTCCGACATGATCCCCGTGCAAATGAGTTATGAAGACTTTGTCCATACGCGAAGGCGGGATGCCGACAGCGACGTAATTTGCCGAAACACCTGACCCGAAGTCAAATACAAAGCTATCTCCGTTACCTAACTCGACGAATATGCTGTTACATTGCTGGGCAATTCTCGGCACAACCGAAGTTCCCATGAATATTATCCTCATTTGATCCTCTGCCAACGGCTCACCGGGAATGAAAGATTCAAAGGTGCCAATTACCTGTCCCGGGAAACCGCTAAATGTTGCATGTCCAAAAACACAGGAAGTCATAACTACGATAATGCACAAAATCGAGAATCTTGAGGCTCTACCCCCAGTTAATCCTTTCATCTCTCTTCCTCCTCCACTGTTATAGACTGTCCACTCTAGCAACTGCTTTCCAATAGCCAGAAACTTTAGGTCTTGTCACAAATACCCTTTGAAGAAAATCAGGATTGATGATATCAATTTCCAGAAGTATTATATTCCTCTGTTTAGTCGGAAATGATATAT
>LVBU01000337.1 GCA_001603185.1 Thermotogales bacterium Thermo_02
AGAGCAGCGGACTGAAAATCCGTGTGTCGACGGTTCGATTCCGTCCCTTGCCACCAGAACAAAGACTGCACTCTGAGTCGATAGAAGAAGATGTGATTCTGGAAAGCCCTACGATGTGGGGCTTTTTCATTTTCGTCTAGGCGTGTCTTTGGGTTGACAACACCTGATCCCCCCGTGAATACCTTTTCCTGCTATCTAGCCTGACCATTTATGAGCAGCAAACATGCTATAATCAGCGCAATAGGTTTGGATTTCAGAAGACGGGAGGACTTAGAATGCTTGATCTTCATCTTGCTCAGCAGTTTATGCGTGAGAACTCTATCAATGGTTGGCTTATTTATGATTTTCGGGGACACAATCCGATTATGTGGACCATTGTAGGAAAGAGACGCTTCACAACGCGCAGGGTATTTCTAGTAATCCCGGCCGAGGGCGAACCTTCACTCTTTGCTCATATTGTCGATTCTCAGCAGTTCTTGAGTACAGACTTTCCGGTAGTTATTTACAGGAACTGGCAAGATATGATCGCAAAAATCAAGACTTCTCTCGACGGTTTTAAGAGAGTCGCCGTTGAATACTCTCCAAACGGTGCAATTCCGGCTATGTCATGGATAGACGGAGGTACTCTCGACCTGCTGAACTCCTTCGGTGCAGAGGCAGTCTCTTCTGCTGATCTCTTCCAGATGGCGGCGGCAAGCTGGGACGAAATAGCCTTTGAATCACAGCTACGGGCAAGCAAAGAGGTAAATGATATAAAAGACGGCGCCTTCAACTACATACGGGACCACCTGATCGGTGAAAAACCTCTCCTCGAATACGACGTTCAGGAATTTATCATGAATGAGTTCGCGAAGAGAGGCCTGGAGACCGAAAACAGGCCGACCGTTGCAGTAAATGCAAACAGCGGTAAGCAACATTATGATCCCACACTGAAACTGAGTTCGCCGATTGTTAAAGGCGATTGGGTACTGATAGATCTCTGGGCTCGTTTCCCGGGCGAGAGCAACGTATTCTGCGACATAACATGGGTCGCCTATGCAGGGAGAGAGATTCCGGCAAAAAACCAGAAGATCTTCGAAATCGTTCGAGAGGCCAGGGACTCAGTTATAGACAGACTGAAAGAGGCCTGGCGGTCTGGCGAGACACTCTGCGGCTGGGAACTCGATATGGTGGCTCGGAACTGTATCCAAAATGCGGGCTACGGAGAGTATTTTGTTCACAGAACCGGCCACAGCATGGGTCCGGGAGATTCTGTTCACGCACTTGGAGTGAATCTCGACAACCTGGAGACGCACGATACTAGAAAGGTGCTTCCAGGGGTCGGTTTTTCCATTGAGCCGGGAATATATCTACCGGAGTTTGGAGTCAGGCTTGAGACTAACGTATTCTTTAGCAAGGAAAAGGGCCCGGTAGTTACAGCTCCTCTGCAGAACGAGATAGTCCGACTGTTATAGTATCCTCTTAGGGTCTGAATAAGCTCAAAAACTCCAAAAAAGACTTTCTGAATTTGCAATTCAGGTGAAGATATATCATTCAACACTGCTGTTAGCCTGGAAGAAGCCTTCGGTCCCGCAGTATCAGCTTACAGGGTTTTTTCGCACGATTTGACACTCACGGAGTGCGTAAAGCAGTTTGCGCTGATCATCAGTGTGTGACAATTGGTCGTGTCAAAGTGTAAAGTAGCTGCTATAATCAGTAAATGTGAGGTGATAGCATGAGCCGCAATGGGAGACTGGAAATGGTACTTGAGATTCTCCAGAATAACTCAAGACCGGTAAAGGGCGGTGAACTGGCCATTCTTACTGGTGTCAGCAGACAAATGATCGTGAAGTACATCGAGAAACTCCGGGAGACTGGTTACGCAGTGGAATCCAGCCCCAGAGGATACTTTTTGACGCGAGAGCGCGGTCTCAGAATGGTTCTTCCAGTCAAACACAGTGACAGTGCTATTTACGATGAACTGTCAACGATTATCTCCCAAGGTGGACGCGTTCTTGATGTGATCATTATCCACCCTGTCTACGGAGAGATAAGGGGAGAGCTAAATCTCTTTAACATGGACGATCTAAATCGATTTATCGCCGCTTTGAAGTCTTGCAGTGCAGTTCCTCTCTTGAACCTGTCACAAGATGGAGTCCATCTGCACACAATAGAAGCCGATTCTCGAGAAACACTCGAACGAGTAAAAACTGCACTGGCCAATAAGGGCTATCTGGCAAATTAGGGGGTATTTCCGTGAATATCGACGAAGTGATACAGAAGAATGTCTCTTCTGCAAGAAGAATAAGGCTGCTTATACTTACTTCTCTCGAATGGATGCTTGTAGCAGGCGGAGTGATGATAGTATCACTCACTCTACCCTCGATCAGCGAAGATCTCAGCGGGACTACCGGCAATTCTGCCATGATGGCAAGCTCAGTCTTCTTCGGAATGCTAATCGGTGCGCTTGTTTCCGGAACGCTTTCCGATAGAATTGGCAGAAAGTGGACAAATCTCGCACTTCTCATACTTGCCGGAGTCGCCACCGGCTTTACAGGAACAGCAACTTCAATGAGGTTGTTCTCCCTCGGTAGATTTGTCTCTGGCCTCGGTTACGGTGGCTTACTACCCGTCGTCAACGCATATCTGACTGAATTCTCTTCAATTCGAATACGCGGTCTTTACCTGACACTGCTTGAATCAAGCTGGGCACTGGGCAGTATAATGACCGGTGGATTCACTATGCTCACACTGAATTCTCTTGGCTGGCAATGGTCTTATTACTTTTTGTTCTTCTTCAGTTTTCCCCTGGTCTTAATAGCGTTCTTTCTTCCAGAGAGTCCGAAGTTCGAGTTCATGAAGCGGGGAAAGCAAGCTCTGGAAAAGATCTTAAAGACAAGAATCGACGGCGAAGTGGAAATGCACAAGAGAGAGAAACAGCCTCTAATAAGTCTCTTCAAGAAGGGTTTTGCCAGTAGAACCTTGATGATCTGGTTCAGCTGGTTTGCAGTAAGCTTCGTCTATTACGGAATTTATACGTGGGCACCGCGAATCTTCACTTCTAAGGGCCTTACTCCAGTCTCTTCACTCTGGTACACATTCTTCATGCTGATTATGCAGTTGCCTGGCTATCTAGCGGCGGCTCTTCTGATAGAGAAATTCGGAAGAAAGCCTTCTCTGATCTTCTTCTTCTCTGGTACGGCCGTATCGGCTCTCATAATGGCCTTTGTGACGAGTTCTGGCTCTCTGCTCTCTGCAAGCGTAATGATATCGATCTTTGTTCTGGGAACCTGGGGAATGGTCTATGCGTACACACCCGAGCTTTACCCGACAGAGATGAGGGGTCTGGGAAACGGCACTTCTGGAGTAATGGCGAGAGTGGCCGGGATAATCGCACCGTACTTCACTACCTTTGTGATGGCACGAACTGACAGCGTCCTCTTTGTGATGATATTCATGGCGCTTCTAAGTCTCTCCGCTGTCTTTGTAGTCTCTATCTGCGCTGTCGAGACGAGGAACAAGATAATCGAATAGAAGATTCATAATCCCTTGACACTCCCCATGCCTAAAGGCAGGGGATTCTCGGGTGAT
>LVBU01000338.1 GCA_001603185.1 Thermotogales bacterium Thermo_02
GGCTCGGAGATGTGTATAAGAGACAGATCTTATGTAATGGGAATGTACTTCCGATTCGGTATCTTCACTCTAAACGAACCGGAGTTTTTCTTCAACGGTATCTTTTTCAGCTTGTTCGTTGTTCTTTCACTGGTTTTGAACGGTGCTTACAGGATCGCCTGGAGCTACAGTTATTTCAATGACTACTGGATACTGCTCCGCGGAGTCGCTATAGGCTTCGCTGTGGGTTTTGGGATTGGTCGATTATTCATCTTATTACACATAAGGTTTCTCACCGTTCCCTTCACCGTTTCGGCGATGGCTGCTATTGTTTCGGTCTTTCTCTTGATATGGTCGAGGATCATCTGGTTGAGCTATCTGAACAGGCTTCATCCTACCGGAGCGTCTAAAGACAGGATTTTGATCGTCGGCGCCGGCGACGCCGGGACTTCGCTGGCAGAAGAGCTCTTGAGACACTCCGATCACGGAGCCGTAATAGGCTTTATCGACGATTCCGCAAGAAAGCAGAAGAAGAGAATCAGAGGCATACCCGTTCTTGGAACGACGGCTCAGATAATGGAAGTCGTTGACAGGTTGAGCATAAACAGAGTCATCATTGCAATCCCTTCGGCCGATGCGACGGCTTTGAGAAGGATTTTCTCGAGTATAGACATCAAAAGGGTAAAGGCTCAGACACTTCCAAGCCTGACAGAGATTATCGACGGTAAGGCCAAACTCGGCTACCTGAGAGAAATAGACATAGAAGACCTTCTTGGACGAGAGAGCGTTTCGGTGGACCTTGACTCTCTGAAAGACTACATAATCGGTAGAACCGTTCTTATTACCGGTGCTGGTGGAAGTATCGGAAGTGAACTGTGCAGGCAGATAGCTCCCCTGAAACCCGAAAAACTGCTCCTTCTGGGAAAGGGAGAGAACAGCATTTACGATATCTTTCAGGAAGTATCCGGCCTCTTTCCTGAGTTGACTGTCTGCCAGCTAATCTGCGATGTCAATGATCACGAGAGAATCGAACATATTATCGAACACCACAGACCTCAGGCTATCTTTCATGCTGCCGCACATAAACATGTCCCATTGATGGAGTGTAACCCTACCGAGGCCTTCAGGGTCAATTCTCTCGGGACGCTAAATATGGCTTTAGCTGCCAGCAAGTATTCAGTGGAGACCTTCATAATGATCTCGACCGACAAAGCCGTAAAGCCTTCATCGATAATGGGAGTCTCCAAGAGACTCGCTGAGGAGTTCGTGAGATCGATCGCGGCCGATGGCCCGACTCGTTTTGGAATCGTAAGGTTCGGTAATGTTCTCGGTAGTCGGGGTAGTGTTATACCGCTATTCAAAAGGCAGATACAATCGGGCGGTCCGGTAACGGTAACCGATCCGAGGATGACGCGGTATTTCATGACTATTCCCGAAGCGGTTTCGCTCGTCTTACAGGCCGGCGCATACGCTGGAAGAGGCGATGTCTTCGTTCTAGATATGGGAGAGCCGGTAAAGATATCTAAGCTGGCAAGAGAGATGATAACTCTTGCAGGTTATGTCCCGCAGCAGGAGATAGAGATCAAGTACACCGGTGTAAGACCGGGTGAGAAGCTGTTTGAAGAACTCGTCCTCTCAGATGAGGAGTTCATGGCCACAAAGCACCCAAAGATATTCAGACTCAAGGCGGCAAAGGCTTTGAGCAAGGAGGAGCTAGGCGCGATCGCTCTCAAGCTTGATAATGCTATCAGACACTCGGACTTTGAGGCCCTTAACGAACTGATAATGGAGAATGTGCCCGACGGGACTGCCAGGGTGGGAACTGGAGGAGATGTGGCTTGAATCGTTACGTTGAATTCGTCAGAAGCTATCCGTTCATCTCGGCCATGATCCAGTTTGCAATTCTCGGGACTCTCGGCGATTATGTCAGTTCAAGACTCGCAAGGTCAAAGACTGAGTATACGTTCAGGATTGTCTTTTCGAAAGCTATTACCTGGGCCGTTCTGGCCATATTTATAAAAGTCGCTTTCGTCGGATTTGAAGGTTTCCTTGCGGCCCTTGTACTGAACAGAGTCCTCCCTCAAATCTTCTTCGAAAATACTTTTCTGAATTCGCTCAGCCGTTCGGTCTCGATGAATCTTCAGTTCGGATTCTTTCTTGTGGTCTTCCACAGACTACTCGACAATCTGGTTTTCGGAGAGAGAAACTGGAAGAGTCTTGACAGAGCCTTCATCTCGCTTTTCTGGTTCTGGATTCCCGCTCATACGGTGACTTTTATGTTGCCCAAAGACTATCAAATAGGACTCGCCGCCCTTTGGTCATTCATGCTGGGGCTCTTGCTCTCTTTCTTTGCAAAGTCATCCGGGGAGGTGAAGTGATTGTTTGTTCCGCTTTCGAGACCGGATATTACCGGTCAGGAGATAGAGGCTGTTATCGATATTATGAAATCTGGAATTCTGTCGATCGGTCCGAAAGTCAATGAGTTCGAAGAAACGATTGCCGATTATGTCGGCCTGAAACACGCGGTAGCCGTCAATAGTGGGACCAGCGCATTACATCTTATAGTTAGGTCTCTGGGCTTGGAACAAGGTCAGACTATGTTGACAAGCTCTTTCACATTTGTCTCGTCGGCTAACGTGGCGATATACGAAGGCGCCATTCCGGTCTTTGCCGATATAGAAGAGAGTTCTCTGAACATATCTCCACAGACCCTGGAAGAGGCTCTGGAAAGGTATGCAAAGAAAGGGCTTGAGACCGACTGCATGAACCTGCCTCCTTTTCAGCCCGACCTGTTTATGGGCGTAGATATCTTTGGTCATCCCATGGACTGGGACGAGATAGAGAGAATATGCGAAAGAAACGGACTACCCGTGATTGAAGACTCTTGTGAAGCCCTCGGCACAGTCTATAAAGACAGAAAGGCCGGTAGTTTTGGCCTGGCGGGAGCCTTTGCCTTTTATCCGAACAAGCAGATTACTACGGGCGAAGGAGGCGTTATAGTTACGAACGACGCTTCAATAGCCCAGATGTGCCGGAGCATGAGAAATCAGGGAAGGGGAATATCCGAGAACTGGTTGGAACACGTAAGGCTGGGTTACAATTACCGTCTGGACGAACTCTCGTCTGCTATGGGACTTGAACAGATGAGAAGAATAGACGAAATCCTGTCAAAGCGTGATTCCGCAGCAAAACGCTACAGTGAGCTCCTGTCAAGAATAGACGGAGTTACCGTCCCGGCTATCGCAGACTACGTGACTTCACTGGGCTGGTTTGTATACGTTATAAGACTGGAAGATTCGATAGACAGAGATGGGTTCATGGATTATCTGCGCGATAACGGCGTACAGTGCCGCGACTACTTCAGGCCGGTTCATCTCCAGCCTTTCTACATCAAGCAGTATGGCTATAAGGAAGGAATGTTGCCAGTCACCGAAAGAGTCTCGCGACAGACAGTTGCAATACCCTTTTTCAGCAACCTCTCCCAAGAAGAGCAAGAATACGTGGCCGAGACGATAACCAGAGCCGTCGAGAGGTCCGGTTGATGGAGGAAGTACTGATAGCTTTCTGCATTTCGCTGCCCATGAACTTGCTGTTCCGCGTTATTGGAGTAAGATTCGGTTTCGTCGATAAGCCCGGAGGAGTACTGAAGCCTCATGAAAAACCGGTCCCTTATCTGGGAGGAACGGCCATTCTTCTGAGTGTCTTTCCGTGGTTTTTGAACTATCCCCACTTCTTCTTGCCTTTCGTCATAATGTGGGCGGTAGGGTTTGTTGACGATGTTCGCGGTTTAACACCCAGAATACGCCTCGCGATCGAGTTGCTCGGAGGCTTCGCGATAGCCTATATTATCTACGGATACTCATTCATAGACTCGGCTATTCTTGCCTTCATTTTCGGAGCAGCGGTCAACGCTTACAATATGGTTGACGGACTCGACGGAATATGTGCCGGAAATGCGATAGTCTTTGCCGTATTTGCTTCTCTCGCGGGCTTTGTTCCTTCGTTTTCACTGGTGTTTGCCGGAGCTTTTGCGGGATACCTTGTGCTGAACTACCCGCCGGCAAAGATCTTTATGGGAGATCAGGGCTCCTATCTCGCCGGTACCTTCATTGGATTACTTCTCATACAGAGCTGGGACAGCCAAAACTTTGTCAGAGTCGTGGCTTTGTCATGGCCAGTTATACTCGACCTCTTCATAGGATTCATAAGAAGATCGCTGGCGGGCAAATCCCCGTTCAAAGGGGACAGAGATCACTACTACGACAAGATCTTTGTACTCACCGGAAAAAAGAAGAGGGCTACGTTCTTTGTCTCAGTCTGTATAGCCCTCTTCTATGCATTTGTTGGCCTTTTGATCCCTGTAAAAGCGATACCGCCCGTCCTGCTTGTTTCATCTATCGTGCAGGTCACTCTGCTAAAGTCGCTTCGTTCTACTTGAACCACCTGATCTTGAAGAGTATGAACCCGACAACAATAGCTGCCAGTCCCGAAAGTCCCATCGACCAGTAGAAGACACTCTGACTGTGCATAAATGGAAGCTCGACATTCATGCCGTATATAGAAGCCACAAGAGTGGGAATCTGGAGAGTGAGCGTAACGATTGTCAGAATCTTCATGACCACATTAAGATTGTTCGAGATAACCGAAGCGAAGGCGTCCATCATCCCACTGAGTATATCGCTATAGATGTTTGCCATCTCAATAGCCTGCCTATTCTCGATAGAGATGTCGGCAAATAACTCTTCGTCCTCTTCATAAAGAGTGAGGACATTCGCTCTCTTCAGCTTTTCGTACATAAGCTCGTTTGATCTCAAAGACGTCGTGAAGAAAACGAGAGACTTCTCCAGATTGAGCATGGCCACAAGCTCCTGATTCCTTGTTGACCTGTGCAATTCCGATTCTACTTCATTGGAGAGTCTTCGGATCTCCTTCAGATATCTCAGATAATAGATGGTTCCTCTGTCAAAGACTCTCAACAAGAACCTGTTTCGCTTCTTTGTAGAGATATCTCTGATGCGTCCCTGAACGATATCATCGATAATTGCGTTTCTGAAACTGCACACAGTGATAAAGTATCCAGGTTTCATAGCGATACCGAGAGTAGTGGTCCTGTATGGAACGTCTCTGTCCTGTTCGTTAAAGTATGGGAGTTTAGTTATTACATATATTACTTCTTCGTCCTGTTCAAACCTGGCTCTCTCCTCCTGGTCAAGAGAGTCATAGACGAAGTCTTCATCGATGCCGATGCTGTTCAAAAAAGCGATATCGTCGCTATCGGGTGCAGTGACATTTATCCAGCATCCATCGATCGGTGCTTCTAGTTCTTTGAGTTTACCTTCTTCAGATATGAATATCTCCCGCACGTTGATCTCCTCCCCCATAGATTATGTCTGAAAGCATGAACTAATAGAAGGGGGTTTCAACGGACGATAAGAATCAATTTGGCATCGCGCTCTCACTACTGTATATATCCATTCTTTCACCTCCTGTTTCAGAATTATAACATGTAACTGAAGGCCCGAAATTCAGACTGAAGAAGGATTAAGCTGTTC
>LVBU01000339.1 GCA_001603185.1 Thermotogales bacterium Thermo_02
GTAGAAGAACAGTTGATGATTCTTGTTAGGCAGTTGCTATTCATGGAGTATCTCCGTGAATAGAGGAAAGTCCGAACTCCGTAGAACAAAGTGCCGGGTAACGCCCGGGGTCCAAATTTTTGGATACGGAAAGTACCACAGAAAAGATACCGCTCGTAGCTTCGGCGAAGAGTAAGGGTGAAATGGCGAGGTAAGAGCTCACCGCTTTGGTAGTAATACCAGAGGTCCCTTTGGGATTCTGCCTTTTGGTGGAACACGGTAAACCCCACTTGGTGCAAGGTCGAGCAGAAGGTTTCTTCCGTTTGCGGAAGACAAAGTTGTTCGCTTTGAGTCCCAGATCTTCTGGGCAAATCTTCGGGTAGACCGCTAGATTCCGGCAGTAATGCCGGAACAAGATAAATAACTGCCGCCCGGTTTTTTGCCGGGCTACAGAATTCGGCTTATTGACTAGAATCGTCAAGTGCTCTTCTATGTTAAAGGGGCACATGATAAAAAAACGCTGGAAGTTAAGAGAAATTCCGGATGAAAAATCCGTTCTTGCTCTTGCCGATAGTTTGAACATTTCCCACGCGCTCGCCGTACTTTTGATACAAAGAGGCATTACAAATTTTTTCGAAGCCAAAAATTATTTTAGGCCCTCGTTGGATTCTGTTTACGATCCATTCTTGATGAATGGAATGGCCGAAGCTTCGCACAGGGTTATTGATGCAATAACTTGTAACGAAAAAATTTGTGTGTACGGCGATTATGATGTTGACGGAACATGTTCTGCTGCACTAATGTATCTATTTCTTAAGGAACTTGGAGCTGATGTTCAAACTTACATTCCAAATCGTTTGACGGAAGGTTATGGAATATCTGTTCAAAGCATCGATTATCTAAAAGAGCAGGGAGTAAAACTTATCATTTCCGTTGACTGCGGAATTACCGCAGTTGAAGAAATAGACCATGCGAAAAAACTCGGTATAGATACAGTTGTATGCGATCATCATCAAGCAAAAGAACAATTACCGGATGCTTATGCAATTTTGGATCCCATTAAACCCGGATGCAATTATCCTTTCAAACATTTATCTGGTGCGGGCGTAGCATTTAAATTAGCCTCGGCGATTGGTGATAGAATTGGCAAAAAAGAAATGGCGCTTAAATATTTGGATTTAGTTGCGCTTGCTGGTGCGGCAGATATTGTTCCGCTTGTTGACGAAAATAGAACTCTGGTTAAAGAGGGTTTAACATTAATAAATTCGAATCCACGACCCGGAGTTGCCGCGCTTATTAAAAGTGCAAGAATGGAACCGGGGAATTTAACCGCAGGACAGATTGTATTCACTATAGCACCAAGGGTTAATGCCGTTGGAAGATTGGGCGATGCAAACCGTGCCGTTGAGCTTTTTACCACAGATGATCCTGTAAAAGCCATGCAGCTCGCACAGGTTTTGGAAGATGAAAACTCCAAACGCAGAACTATTGACGAAGCTACATTTTCCCACGCAATTGATATTGTTGAAACATCTATTAATTTTGATGAAGATCTTGCAATTGTTCTACACGATAACGATTGGCATCCGGGTGTAATAGGAATTGTTGCGTCTCGTTTGGTCGAAAAATTCCATCGGCCAACCGTTATGCTAACAACAATAGACGGTGTGGCCAAAGGTTCTGCGCGTAGTGTTCCGGGTTTTAATATTTATGAGGCGTTACAGGGATGCGAAGAATTGCTTCTTCAATTTGGTGGGCACGAGGCAGCAGCGGGACTTGCTGTTGAACTTGATAAACTAGATGAGTTTAAAAAGAAATTTAATAGTGTTCTTAAGCATTGTATGAAGGAAGAAGATATTGCGCCAGAATTAAATATTGACGCAAAAATTACTTTCTCGGAAATTTCACCTAAATTCATTCGCATCCTTGATCAGTTCGCGCCATTTGGAC
>LVBU01000340.1 GCA_001603185.1 Thermotogales bacterium Thermo_02
ATTATACACTGTAATAGTAGGAAGCGCTTTGCGGAGGTTTTAGAAAGCTAAAAAACTGAGACTTTGGCAGAAATAGGACTCAAAACCGGAGGTCGAAAACCTTGAGCGAAAGAGTTGTAATAATAACTACTGGCGGGACAATTGCTATGGTCACCGATCCCGTAACCGGTGCTTCGATTCCAGCACAGGAGGCAAATAGACATGTGGCCAACGTGAAGGGCTTGAAGGAAATAGCCAGGATCGAGCATATTGAGTTCTCGAACATTCCCAGTCCTTACATAAATTCGAGCACCATGTGGAACCTGTCGAGATTAGTGTCGAAAACTCTTGAGATAGAGGATGTCGCGGGAGTTGTAATAACCCACGGTACTGATACCCTGGAGGAGACCGCTTACTTTCTTGACCTTACAGTGGATAGCGAAAAACCGATTGTCTGCACCGCAGCGATGCGTAACATAGATGAAATGGGAACAGACGGCCCCAGAAACGTCTTATCTTCGGTCAGGGTGGTAATGAACCCCATAGCCCGCAATATGGGTACCATGGTATGTCTGAACGACGAAATCCATGCGGCCCGAGACGTCACTAAGACCTATACGAGCAATGTGGCCACCTTTGACTCGCCGGGACACGGGCCGCTGGGAATTGTAGACGACGATGTAGTTATTTTTTTCAGAAAGCCTCTGCTAAGAGCCGTGTTCAATGTTGAGCGAATAGAAGACCGGGTGGCTCTGGTAAAGACTTTTACCGGCGACGACGGTCTGATTCTTCATTCTCTACCCGAACTCGGGTATCGCGGGGTGGTACTGGAAAGTTTTGGAAGGGGAAACGTTCCCGTGGAGGTGTTCCACGTAGTAAAATACTTGATAGAAGAGAAGAAGATTCCGGTTGTGATAACTTCAAGATGTTTCAAAGGTCGTGTTCTCGGAGTATACGGTTACATTGGAGGAGGAAAGAGTCTTGCAGAGATCGGGGCGATCTTTGCTCAGGAGCTTTCCTCTACTAAAGCCAGGATCAAACTAATGGTTATTATGGGCATCACTGATTGCAGAGACGATATAGAGAGACTATTTCGGCTTACTCTCAAGGGGGTATAAAGTGGCGCGAGGGGTTATGAAACAACCACGTTTTTTGGCAGCGATTCTTACACTGGTTTACCTGATCGGAGGCTTCATATTATTCTCTATCTCTCTGAGAACCGCCATCATACTTTTTGCAACTTTTACGGTCGTTCTCTTTCTCGAACCCTGGACCAGAGTAGCCCAGAAATACCTGAGAGTAAAGCGGTCGGTCTCTCTGGGCATCGGTCTGACTGTAATATTCGTGGGTCTCATAACTCTAATAGTCTTCCTCACGACGCCACTGGCAAAAGAGGCCTCAAAGTTTTACAACATCGTTAGAGACTTCTTCCCTTCGGTCGAAGAAGCGCAGATAACCTCGTTTGAGGTCAACTCAAATATAGATAGAATGCTCTCTCAAGAAGACTTCATGGCGGCACTCTCCAGAGAAGAGATAGACTCGCTGGATCTACTTTCAAAAGACTTGAAGGGTTACTATGCGGATATAATGAGGCCAGTTCCGGCAGGTAGCACCTCGATTGAAAAGGAGCTTCTAACGATTCAAGAGAGCCTTAAGGATAAGGGCAACTACATAATAATAATGAGCAGCACAGAAAGAAGCCAGGCATCTTACGAAGAGCTAGAAGCGATTACCGGAAAATATCTGAACGTTGAAACGGCGGCGATTCTAGCCGATAATCTTTTTAACAACGCTATGCAAGTTCAGTCTCAGGAATTATGGCGAGATGTAGTGGCTTACTTCATGCCAAAGAACTTTGACCCGGCGAGACAACAGGCCGCTTATGAGAGTGTCAGAAACTTCCTGATTCAGGTTCAAAGCAGTCTAAGAGACTTTCTGCCCGGACTACTGGAAATGGTTCCAAGTCTCATAACCGGTACCGGACTTATAATGTTCTTCACCATAGTGGGAGCCATTTATCTGAGTTACTACTTTCTGCTGGTGAAAGAGTATATTCCAAAGATCTACCCGAAAAAAGTCAGAAAGGTCGCCAGAGACTTCCTTTCCGACACATACAAGAACCTCGAGAGATACGTCATCTCGGTCGTGCTGATAGCTATAATCGTGGGAATAGTCGTGGGCATAACCGTAAAAATAATGGGCCTAAAATACAGCCTGTTGATGGGCATCTGGGCGGCCTTTACTAACCTGATCCCCATAGTCGGCGTTCCGCTTGAGATTATACCTCTTATTCTACTGGCAATCTCCACTCAAAACATCTGGCTGGTGCTGATTCTCTTCGTTGTTCTGGCTGTAATTCACTCTGCTGCCTTCATTCTCTTCCTGGTCTTCATGAAAGGGTATAACAGAATAAACCCCGTGATGATCATACTGATGATAGTCGTTGCCGGCCAGTTATTCGGACTATTCGGCGCGATAATAGCAGTTCCGTTTGCTATCATTATCAAAATGCTGTGGATACACTTCGTCACCCCGTTGATGGATGAAAACTAGACATCAAATTACCAGGCAGGCGTCGCCAAAGGAGAAGAATCTGTATCTCTCCCTGACCGCCTCTTCATACGCTTTCATGACAAGGTCTCTGCCCGCAAAGGCGGAAACTAACATCAACAGGGTTGATTTGGGGAGATGAAAGTTGGTTATGAGAGCGTCGATCACTTCGAACTCGAAGGGTGGATAGATGAAGATATCCGTCGTGCCACTGTCGGCGACAAGCTCTCCTCTCTTACGTACGACGCTTTCGAGAGTCCTGATGGTTGTCGTTCCCACCGCAAAGACTCTCTTGCCGTTTTTTCTGGCACTGTTGATTGTCTCCGCAGTTTCGTTTGAGATAGTATAGAACTCCTCGTGCATCTCATGGTCCTTTATGTGCTCGCATTTGACGGGACGAAACGTGCCTATGCCAACGTGAAGAGTGACAAAGGCAGTTTTTATACCTTTCTCTCTTATTCGTCCAAGGAGTTCAGGCGTAAAGTGCAGACCGGCGGTAGGAGCTGCAACCGATCCATCTATGCGGGAGTAAATAGTCTGATAGGATTCGGGGTCGTCAGGATAGATATGAATATATGGAGGTATTGCCAGTTTACCTGTGGAGAGAATTGTCTTATCGCCTTCTCCGCGGAAATCCAGAAGTCTTGTAGAATCGTCACAGTGTTCCGCGACCTCGCATGTCAGATCTCCAAAGACCAGCCTGTTTCCTGTCTTCACTTTATTCCCCGGCCTTACTATCGCCTTCCAGAAACCTTCATCGGTTTTCCTTATCAGGACGGCCTCTACGGTCGCCCCTGTATCTTTCTTTCCGATCAATCTTGCCGGTATCACTCTGCTGTCGTTCATTACCAGAACGTCATCGGCTTCCAGATAGTCGATTACATTGCGGAAGACTCTGTGCTCTATGTTTTCACTTTTTCGGTCGATAACCAGAAGTCTCGAACTATCTCTCGGTACTACCGGGGTCTGAGC
>LVBU01000341.1 GCA_001603185.1 Thermotogales bacterium Thermo_02
GCTCGTGAGTTAGTATCTCCGGGTAGGTGCCTTTTGCATTTACTCCGGAGGAAATTCCAGAAGGGTCTCCGGATTGGAGACCCTTTTTCTTTTTTAGACAAAGCGGGGTGAAAAAATGGTAGTGATTCTGAAAAGTGGAAGTGATAACGAGGAAATTAGGAAAGTGAAGGCTCTTTCAGCTCAACTGGGTCTGAGCTGCCACGTTTCAAAGGGAACGGAGAGAGTTGTGATTGGAGTTATAGGCGATGATCGGTACACTTCGGCCGAGAGATTTGAAGCGCTGGACTGCGTTGAACAGGTCATGAGGGTCCTAAAACCGTATAAATTGGTCTCAAGAGAGTTTAACAGTGAAGATCTACCAGTGGTATTGGGAGATCTGTCAATTGGGAACGGCAACTTCGTTATTATGGCAGGTCCATGTGCAGTGGAAGATCGAGTGATGATTGAAGAGAGTGCGGCCTTTCTCTCCGAAATGGGCATAAGAATAATCAGAGGCGGGGCCTTCAAGCCCAGGACTTCACCTTATTCCTTTCAGGGTCTTGGAGAGCAGGGATTGGAGTATTTACGAGAGGCAGCGGACAGATACGGTCTAAAGACAGTTACTGAAGTCACCGGCGAGAATACACTCGATGCAGTTGCCGCGACGAGCGACATTTTGCAGATAGGGGCCAGAAACTCTCAGAATTTCAATCTGATACAGAAAGTTGCGGAGAGGGATAAGCCTATTCTTTTGAAAAGAGGTTTCATGAACACCGTGGAGGAGCTACTTCTTTCGGCGGAGTACATCGCCTCGCGCGGCAATATGTCGATAATTCTGTGTGAGAGAGGCATAAGAACGTTTGAGACAGCCACTAGAAATACGCTGGATATTTCCGCGATTCCAATATTGAAGAGCGAGTCGCCCCTCCCTGTGATTATCGATCCAAGCCATGCATCGGGCAGAAGAGATCTGATAGTTCCACTATCGAGAGCAGCGATGGCTGTTGGAGCCGATGGTATTGAGGTCGAAGTTCACCCCAGACCGGAGAATGCTCTGTCTGACAGCAAGCAGAGTCTGAGCTTTAGAGAATTTGAGGGACTGCTGTCCAGTTTGCGAGAACTCGCCACTTCAACCGAACTGGCGTTAACATGAACGGGGGAGCGTATGAATATAGTTCCGACAAGTGAGATAAGAGGGATAATCAGCGTTCCGCCAGACAAGTCGATTACTCACAGAGCCCTAATGATATGTCCGTTAGCTCATGGAAAGAGCACAGTGCACAATCTTCTGGATAGCGGCGACACCACGAGCACTTACAAAATAGTGAAGGCACTTGGGGGAAGATTCAACGGGGATTTTTCGAGGCTTGAAATACTTCCATGGGAATTCGGAGAGTCCTCTATTCCTCTGGATTGTGGTAACTCCGGAACTACCGCCAGGCTTCTTTCCGGTCTTCTCTCAGGAGAGAAAGGACTTCACATTCTCTATGGAGATGAGTCTCTTTCGAAGAGGCCTATGAAGAGAGTCATTGATCCGTTAAGTAAGATGGGGGCTCGAATATGGGCCGGCAAACAGAATTCTTCACTGCCAATCGCCATAAATGGCGGGGTGTTGAAGGGGTGTGAACACTCTTTGGAGATCGCGAGCGCTCAGGTTAAGAGTGCACTGCTACTGGCAGGAATCAGGGCCGAAGGTGTTACGAGGGTTGCCGAGCCACAAAGAAGCCGGGATCACACTGAGAGGATGCTGGCCTCAATGGGCGCGAAGATAGTGTGTGAAGAAGACAGTGTATGTGTCACTAGAAGCGATCTGGAACCTTTGAACTTCGAGGTTCCCGGGGACATTTCATCTGCAGCTTTCTTTGTTGCCCTGGCTTGCATTCATCCGAACGCCAGACTTCAAATTGAAGGCGTAGGTCTCAATGATAGGCGTATCGGTCTGCTGAAGGTTCTGCAGATGATGGGAGCCAGTATACACTGGTCAATCGACAATAGCGAGCCGGAGCCCTCTGGTAAGATCGAAGTCTCATCATCAGAGCTTCACGGAATCGATATCTCTCCCGAGATCTTTCCTTCTATGATTGACGAATTGCCTTTGCTTGCGCTGATCGGAACTGCGGTTGACGGTGTGACGGAAATTCGTGGGGCCGGAGAATTGAGAAAGAAAGAATCGGACAGGATCTCTGTCACCGTTCGAAACTTCAGGAAGCTGGGTGTGGAGATAGAAGAGTTTGAAGACGGCTTCTCGATTACTGGTCCGCAAAAGATAACTGGAGGAGTCGTAGATTCACATGGTGATCACAGGATGGCGATGCTCTTCGCCCTTGCAGGTCTGGTAAGTAGTGAAGGTGTAGAGATACGAAGCCACGAGTCCGTAAACATATCATATCCCGGTTTCTTCGAGACTATTGAGGAGGTATGCCGATGAGATTCTGTATAATCGGCCATCCAGTGTCTCACAGCAAATCTCCGGAGTTGTATAATCGCTTTTTCAAACTCAAAGATATTGATGCCGATTACAAAGCCGTAGATATCTCACCCGACACTTTCGAGAAAGAGATAAAGTCGCTTTTAAAGTACTACGACGGATTGAATGTCACTATCCCTTTTAAAGAGAGGATCATCAACTTCATTGACAATAAAACCGAGAAATCTCTTGGCGCGGTGAACTGCATTTACCGCGGTGCGGGTTACAATACAGATTGGCTTGGCTTCATAGCGCCTTTGCGAGACGAAATCATAGCCGAACCAGTTTTAGTAATCGGCGCAGGGGGCGCTGCTCAGGCTGCCGTTTATGCCATGAAGGAACTCAAGGTCTCAAGGCTGATCGTAGTCAATAGAACTCTTGAGAAAGCGGAGAGAATCAAGCTGAATTTCGAAGTTCCCGGAGTGTTCGAGGTCGAAGTTCTGCCCCTGGATGATCTTAAGAGTGCCGTTAGAGATTCCAAGACCGTTGTAAATACAACTTCCGTGGGTATGAAAGGCGAGTGCTTCGATATAGCTGCTTCTGACATGAGAGGTGCAAGCCTGCTATACGACATCATCTACTGGGAAACTCCTCTGGCAAGACTTGCGAAAGAAAGCGGAGTTAGGAGGGTGATAGACGGAAGCGAAATGCTTCTCAGGCAGGCTCAGGAAAACCTCAAGCTATGGGGGTTTTCTGATACTTCAGGCTTTGAGGAGATTTTTCGGGAGGTTGTCGGATGAAATTTACGATAGCGGGTGATTCACATGGTTCGGCAATCTTCGGTATTCTTGAAGGTATACCTGCCGGATTCTCTCTGTCTACAGACTTTGTAGACAGACAGTTGGCGAGGAGACAGTCGGGGTACGGTCGTGGAAAGAGAATGCAAATCGAACAAGACAGAGCAAGAGTGGTTGCGGGATTGTGGAATGGTCAGACTACAGGGGCTCCCCTGGTAGTCGAGATAGCGAACAGAGCTTCAAATGCGGAAAGACAAGAGCGGAGTGTTCCAAGACCCGGTCACGTTGACTTTGCTGCCTGGACTCGTTATGGACTTCAAGACCTTTCGGCATATGCCGAGCGCAGCAGCGCGAGATATACTGCCTCACTTACTTCAATCGGAGCGATTGCTGCAGAGATGCTTTCGGAGATCGGAATAGTCATTAACGGCTCGGTGATTGCTATAGGCAGGGCTTTCTGTAAGTTTCCGACTGAAGAGAACTGGTTGCGGGAGAGAGATGATTCTCCTGTCTTCTGCCATGACAGAGAGGCCTCAAAACTCATGGTAAGAGAGATAGAATCGGCCATTGAAGCTGGCGATACTCTTGGAGGACAATTTGTTGTTATTGGAGAGGGTATTCCACCGGGAATTGGAGGCTATGGCGATCTCTTCGAGAGGCTAGATTCCAGAATCGGTAAGTTCTTTATGACAATACCTTCAGTAAAAGGTGTAATTATAGGCAATCCCGATGTCAGTCTCTCCGGTAGAGAGTATCACGACGCCTTTTCACTGTCGGAATCAAAGATAGTCAGAGACTCGAATAACGCAGGAGGAGTCGAGGGGGGAATATCAAACGGCCAGCCGATAGTTGTTACGGCAATAGTTAAGCCGATACCTACTCTAAGAAATGGAATCAACTCGGTTGATCTTAAGTCTTTCTCGCAAACCATAAGCCCCTATGTCCGCTCTGATGTGACCGCTGTGCCTGCCGCATCTGTGGTAGGAGAGAGTGTTATGGCGCTTCTTGTTCTAGAGGCTCTTCTCGAGAGATTTGGTACCGGAAATTTCCGTTCGTTCAAAGGGAGGGTGGAAGATGCGAGTATTCTTGATTGGAATGATGGGCTCGGGGAAAAGCACAATCGGTAGAATTCTATCGTCCGTTCTGGATAAAGAGTTCATTGATATGGACTCTGAGATAGAAAGAAGGACCGGGAAGACAATCAGTAGCATCTTTGATGAAGAGGGAGAGTCTGCTTTCAGGAAGCTGGAGAAATCTCTTCTCAAGGAGTTAGTTTCGAAGGATAACATAATCGTCTCGACCGGGGGTGGAATAATACTGGATGAGCAGAATCGAAGAATTCTCAGGGCTGAGAGCACCATATACCTGAAACTGCCACCTGCAGATCTCTTCAAAAGAGTGGATGTCAGTAACAGACCCCTATTGAAAAATGGTAAGGACCGAATATACAGAATATGGGAAGAGAGAAGAGGCCTTTACGAACAGTTCCCTTCAGTAGAGACATCTGGCATGTCACAGTGGGAAACAGTTGCTTCTATCTGCATGAGAATCTTATCCGGAGATAAGGAAAGACTGGATATTAAGAATCATCCTGTTACTATCTCACCAGGAAGCTTCAAGAGAGTCGGAGGAATGCAGAATATTGTCGTTTCCAGACGAGTGCACAAGATCTTCTCTGAGTGGATTCCTTCGTCGGCACTCTCGATCGAAGACGGTGAAGAAGCAAAGGGTTTTCACACTCTCTTTGAGGTGTATGACTTTCTTATGGAACGCGGTCTCTCAAGAAATGATATGCTGGTTGCTGCGGGCGGAGGAACTATAACCGATCTCGTAGGATTTGGCGCTTCGACTTTCAAGCGGGGCATTCCACTAACCCTTTACCCTACCACGCTACTGTCGCAAGTCGATGCATCCATAGGAGGAAAGAACGGGATTAACTTCAGAGGCTGCAAAAACATGATCGGCAATTTCTACTTTCCTGCCGAGACGGTTCTGGATCCAGTTGTGACGCTTTCAATGGATGAAGGGCGTTTCGAAGAGGGACTCGTCGAAGCTTTCAAGATCTTTCTCATTAGCGGTAACTGGTATGAACAGTTCAAGGAAAAACGTCGTAGCTTGAAAGAGAGAAACCTGAGTTCGCTCAGCGAAATGCTTGAAGAGGCAGTGAAGCAAAAGGACAGGATAGTAGCTATGGACACTAATGAGAGAGGTATAAGAAAGATTCTGAATCTGGGTCACACCCTTGGTCATCTGTACGAACCTATTGCCGGAGTCTCCCACGGAATGGCTATCGCCTGGGGACTGGAACGAGAGATGTACTACTTCATGAACCTCGGTATCATCGATGAAGTGGTCTATCGAGATGTTACCGAGGTCCTTTCAGAGATCTTTGACCTTGATCTGCCTCCTCTACCTCTTGAAGAAGCGCTGCAACTGCTGAAAAACGATAAGAAGGGTCTTCCTCTCGAAGAAAGGGGCATAGAAGTCCCTGTTGTGAAGTCACCCGGGATTTTCGAGATGATAACAGTGAAGCTGGATGATCTTCTGGCGGTGGTAGCATGAAAGTTCTCATAATGAATGGGCCAAACCTAAATATGCTTGGCAAGAGAGACTCGAGTGTATATGGCGATCAGTCATACGACGACTTGTGTAATGTTTTGACCAACTTTTGTGAGACTGCGGGAATAGACTGTGAACTTTTTCACTCTAATCATGAAGGAGATCTTGTTGACAGGATACAGAGGCTTGATTTCGATGCCGTAGTTATAAATCCCGGAGCGCTCACTCATTACAGTTACTCGTTGAGAGATGCTCTGGAGATTTTCTCCGGTCCAAAAATCGAGGTGCATATCTCCAACATAAGCGCTCGTGAAGCTTTCAGGAACAAGAGCGTCATCTCGCCTGTATGTACTGGAACTATAGCTGGGCTGGGTATAAAAGGATATATACTGGCTATAGAGTACCTTGTTCTGAAGAGCCGCTGAAATATCTGGTATCATACTGTAAAGAATGAGTTGTTCTTGGGGGTGTTGACTTGAAAACCGCAGCGATCATAGCGATGTTTTTCGCCATTTTTCTCTCACTTACCGGATGTTCGAATTTTATAGTGATGAAACCAGAGGCGTTGATACGTATTTATCAAAGAGAAATTGATAGAAGCAATGTTGAAGGTTTAATGGAGTTGTACAGTGAACCCGTTGAGTTGGTGACCGCGGGGAACCCACTGGGGAGATTGGTTCCAAAAGCCGATATTGAGTACTATTACAGTGAGTTCTTCAACGACAGGGAGCTAAGGAGTTTCGAAATTACTGTACTGGAGATCAACAAGTCGCAGCCGCGAGTAGTCGATGTCCAGGCCGATTTCGAACTGCATTTCGCATATAAAGGAAGTGACTACAGCGTATCTGCGAATGTGTTCTTCACTCTAGTCGCTGACGGAAGAAGATGGAGGATCTCAGTCGAAAGAAATGGACCAATTCTAGGGATCTATGAGCCAGCTTCAGTAGAAGCCTCCTTTTGAAGATGACGACTCAAAAAGAGAGATGTCCCTGGGCAGGAACCGACTCTCTTTATATTGATTACCACGATAGAGAGTGGGGAGTTCCGGTTCACGATGACCGTCTATGGTTTGAGTTTCTGGTTCTCGAAAGTGCTCAAGCCGGGTTAAGCTGGCTGACTATACTCAGGAAACGCGAGAGTTATCGAAGAGCCTTTATGGACTTTGATCCTGCAAGGGTAAGCGAATTCGGCGAGGTTGATGTCGCCGGTCTTATGGAAAACCCCGGCATAGTCAGAAACAAAAGAAAAATACTCTCCGCTATAAACAACGCTAGATGTTTCATAGAAGTCCAAAGAGAGTTTGGAAGCTTCGATGATTATATCTGGCGTTTTGTAAGCTGGAAACCAGTAATCAACATATGGAAAACTCAGCGGGAGGTCCCGGTGACTACAGAAAAGGCAATCGAGATCTCGAATGACTTGAAGCACCGAGGTTTTTCTTTTCTTGGACCGACAATAATTTACGCTCATATGCAGGCTACCGGCATGGTAAACGATCACCTTGTAAGCTGCTTTAGACACGCAGAGCTTGTCTCTTCGCCATGATCGAGAAGCCATTGCAGTTGGCCGGTGTTATAATTGATAAAACGTTAGCGAGGCGATTGTATGGAATGGTTGCATATTGAACCGATCTTGACGCTTATAGATTTCATAGACTCCGGATCGACAGAATTTGCAGAACAGACAGACAAAGTGTTCAGTTCGTCTCTGAGAAAAATGTTCACTCAGTTTCACATCAAGGATTCTGAATCCAGAAAATGCTTGATGGCAGCTCTTTCAAGAACCGAAGACCTTTCTGGCTTTTCCAAAGACTGTACGGAGCTGCTTGCTTACATTGAGAAAATCAGGGAACGCAAAGAGGAGCTGAAGAGGTTCTTTGAAGAGATTAGCCGTGACGAGGAAGTAATAAGAATTGAAGCGATAGCAAGAGCGAAGAAGTATCTCCCGGAGAGCGTTTCTTTTGATCTACTAAACGTGTTCTTCCTTCCGATGCCATATAATGCCAACGCCGATCATAGAGGAGTCTATTTCGATCCAATATTTGCCATGGATATCGGTCTGGATTCTCTTAAAGGAGTCATGGCTCACGAAGCGCATCATGTCGGCAGAAATTCGATTACCCGAGAGCGAGTAGTCTTCGACGAGACCCCACTGGATCAGCTTGCATATAGATTTGTCTGTCTCGAAACGGAAGGAATTGCAAATCTGGTCAGCAGCGCTACCAGCATTCCTTTTATGAGAAAGCTCGCAGTATCGAGGGTTGAGGCAATGGAGAGTTTCGAGAGCTACCTTGAGCTTCTTCAAGAGGTCTTCTTGAATCTCATAAATAAAAACATTACCGACGAAGAGGCTGTTTCGCTGATGAACCGCAGCTGGTTTGGCAGTGGAAAACTGACTCCGGTTGGAATGAGAATGGCAATGGAAATAGAAGAAGAATACGGCACAGACGCGCTTGTTAATACTGTGGGAGATACGGTCGCATTCCTTGAAGCATACCA
>LVBU01000023.1 GCA_001603185.1 Thermotogales bacterium Thermo_02
TCGACGGACTTCACCAGATCCGTTACGGATTGAGTATCGAGGTACTCATGAGAAATAACGAATTCCAGTCCATACTTGAAATACTTTTCTTCGTTCTCCTTATCAAATATACTTTGCAGAAAGTAAAGCATTTCTTGTACTCTTCTGTCGTACCACTGATCATCGATGATCTCAACACTCCGAAGACCCTTTCTAATTTCACTTACCGTCTTTCCAACGACAGCCATGTTTATATGCTTCTGGAAACTCTCAATATCCAGATCAGAGATACCCATGAAAACGGTTGTATTGAGACTGACACCCAGGTCGGTAATTACCGAAACGTTAAGATATCCCTCTGCGACTATAGAAAGTGAGACTGTTTTGACTATGAGTCCATCAAGCTTGGGTTTCTCTATTATCACAAAACCTGAGGCTGCACGGGCAAGAATTCTCGTCATACCCTGGAGAAGGCGCTCTATGTCTCCTATAACACTTGCTTGTTTCAAAGCAATTGCAACACTACTCTCCTGAAGGTCCTGAGAAATCGTTTTTATCGAGTCAAGGTAAAATCTAAGTCCTTTATCAGTCAACACTCTTCCGGCAGAAGTGTGAGGTTGATTTATGTAACCGAGAAACTCAAGCTTTCTCATATCATTTCGGACGGTCGCCGAGCTGTAATTCAGATTTGAGTGCTCAAGAACCTGTCTCGAACTTACAGGTTTGCCTGTTGAAATGTGCTCTCTAGATATACAATACAAAACTCTTATCTGTCTTGAATTGAGTTCTGGACCGACAAAACGCTTCCTTGACATTTAGCACTCCCTCCAAAAGACTGCTAATTAATGTTAGCATGGCCCGCCTCTATTGTCAAGTTCAGAAAGCGATGATACAATCTTTAAGAGCGAAAGGGGGGTGATCCATGAGATTATCTCAGGTCATAGAACTCCTCGGCAATAACGTCCTTCAGGTAGTGAACCCCGGCAATATTGACCCCGAATTCGAACATGTTGAGAGTGATTCCAGAGTTCTCAAAGAGAACGACCTGTTCATATGCATTAGAGGACAGACCTTCGACTCGCATCTCATCGCCAGGGAACTCCAGACTAAAGGAGCGGCATGCCTTATTGCCGAGAGATCTATCGAAGATGAAGAGGTAATTATACCGATCGTTTATGTCAAGGACTCTCGCCTTGTTGAAGCACTGTTGACTATGGAAGAGTATAATCACCCTTATCGAAAGCTTACGACTATCGGAGTGACAGGAACAAATGGCAAGACAACTATTACTACCCTCGTATATCATATACTCTCGATTTTCGAGCGCAAGGCCTCCCTTATAGGCACAGTGAGAAACGTTGTTGGAGATAACATCTACACAAACCCGAAAAACACAACACCAGGACCCTTTGAGCTTGCAAAGCTTCTTCAACTTTCAACAAAGATGAAATCTGAGTATTTTGTTATGGAAGTCTCCTCTCATTCTCTCACAATGAATAGGGTTGAGGGAATGCGCTTTGATGTAGGCGTTTTGACAAACATCACTAGAGACCATCTTGATTTTCATCCAACATTTGAAGACTACTTCAGGGCAAAGATGCACCTCTTTTCTCTATTGAAGTCAAACGGACTCGCTATAGTTAACGGAGACAAGATTAATATTGCCGATATTCATATATCAAGAAATCGTATTATCACCTATGGTTTCGGAGATGAGTCCGACTACAGAATTGAAGATCTGGATATTTCTCGTACCGGTATGGATTTCACTATTCACACCCCTTTTGCTTCTTCACAGCGAGTCTATACAAGACTTATTGGCGAACACAATGCGTACAATGTTGCCGCCGTAATTGCCTTGCTCAATTCATTGAATTATGATATGGATCATATTGTAAAGGCGATCTCGTCTTTCGGGGGTGTCCCAGGACGATTTGAATTCGTTGAAGAGGCTACAAAGTACGGGTTTGATGTTGTTATAGACTTCGCACACACCCCGGATGCTCTTGAGAAACTTCTGCGCACTGCTAGAAGATTGAGTCCGGGAAGGTTAATACTTGTTTTTGGAGCAGGAGGTTCGGCAGACAAGGGGAAGAGACCACTTATGGCCGAGGTCTCTTCAAGGTTCAGTGATGTCGTGATACTGACTTCCGATGACCCAAAAAATGATGATCCCGCCGAAATACTTCAAGATCTGGAGCATGGAATAGATAAGTTCAAACCATATCTTGTGATACCCGATCGCAGGGAGGCCATATCTGTTGCCCTCACTCTGGCTAACAGACAGGACATGGTCTTGATAGCCGGTAGAGGACATGAAGACTTTCAGATATTGAAGGATAGAAAGATTCCATTCAATGATAAACAGGTTGTAAAGGATATACTGGAAAACAAATTCCGGAGGCATATTAAGAAGTGAGTCCAATTGACGAGGTTGAAGAATTCCTGGCTCTCACAGCGGAAAGAAGAATTTCTATCGACTCAAGAACGGCTTCCAGAGGTGATGTGTTTCTCGCTATAGAGGGGGAAAGGGTCGATGGTAACGATTACATACAGCAGGCCTTTGAAAGAGGAGCAGATTTCGCTTACTCGTCAAAGAAGTCATCGGACGTCAGAATTCGCAGAGTTGAAAGTATAGAAACCCTTCTCGTCGAGTCTGCCAGAAGGCTACTGGCTTCTTCTAACGTCAAGAAGCGCATCGCTATTACCGGCTCGAACGGAAAGACCACTACCAAGGAGATTGCCGCTTTTCTACTTGCAAAACTCGGAAGGGTCTTCAAAACCGAGGGTAATCTCAATACCGAAATAGGATTACCACTTTCTCTTTTGAATGGCAGAGCAGAACTTGAAGGAGCGGATTTTGGAGTCTTTGAGGTCGGAACAAATCAGAAGGGAGACATAAGAAAATTGACCAAACTTCTGGATCCCCAACTTTGTGTGTTGCTAAATGTGGGAACGGCTCATCTAGGTAATTTCAATAGTCCGGACGAACTCCTTGAGGAAAAGCTTTCCATCTTTGATTCACCTTCTATAGACTTCGCCATAATGAATGGCGATGATGCAAGAATAAAGAACTTTGCCCGATCTTTCAACGGAGAGGTGAGGTTTTTCGGGATTAACGGACGAGATTTCGCCCTGAAGAACTTCTCTTACGACGAAAAGACTACACTCGCCCATTTTGATAGCCAGGGCGATAGATTTGTCAAACTGAAAGGGTTCTGGAATATCGGACAGATAATTGACTTCGGAGCCGCATATTTAGTTTCAAGAACATGCGGCCTTGAAGAACCAGCGCTAGTGATCTCAGAGTTTACACTTCCTTACAGTGACAGGTTTGGAGTTCAACGGCTGAAGGGCATCACTCTTATCTGCGATCTATATAATAGCAGTCTGGAGTCCTGGCAGTCTGCGATCTCATCGATTGACAGGTTGAACTGCAGAAGGAAAATCGCGGTTACTGGATCAATACTTGAACAGGGTATTCACAGTGGAACAACTCACCTGAAATTGGGACACCTTCTTGACTACTTCGATGAAGTCGCTTTTTTCAACCCCAACCGCGAAATAGAGCGGGCAGGAGAAGTTATCACTCCCTCGATAGTTACCGATGATCCTTCAAGGCTAGCATTATGGCTTAAGAACTATGTTAGAGGAGGAGACCTTGTGTTTTTCAAAGCATCGCGCGGGGTAGCTCTCGAGAGAGTCTTTGCGCGTTTTCTGGAGCTGATGAAAGATGCAGAGTGAGCTCTTTTTGTTCCTGATTTCGCTTTTCGTATCAATGCTTCTTCTTGAACCGTTCAAGAGCTTTCAAAGAAGGAGACACATTGGTCAGTATATAAGACTGGAAGGGCCGGATTTGCATAACCATAAGACCGGCACGCCGACTGCAGCGGGAGTGGTCTTTGTCCCGGTCGCCCTTTGCGTGATTGCGATATTTGACAGAAGGCCGGAGACGCTTATAGTACTTTTGTCGGGAGTCTTGTTCGCTACCATTGGCTTCATAGATGACTATGCTAAGATATGGAAGAAGAATGCCTGCGGGATAAGCGGTAAAGCAAAGCTTGCTTTTCAGTTTGCCGCTTCGGCTTTACTGGTTTTGCTAATTCAGTTGCAGAACCCACATACTTCTATGAAAGTCCCTTTTGGCGGAGAGATAGAATTCGGATTCTTCTACTATCTACTCTCTGCGGTAGTGATAACCGGAATGAGCAATGCGGTAAACCTTTCAGATGGTGTCGATGGACTGGCAGGTTCTATGTTCATCTTCTCTCTTGCACCTTTACTACTCGTTCCATTCTGGGCAAATCCAGTAATTGCCTCTCTCTGCGGGGTTCTTGCCGGATTCCTATGGCACAACTGGTACCCTGCCTCTGTTTTCATGGGCGATGCAGGCTCGCTGGCTCTGGGAGGTATGCTGGCAGTAATCTTCTCTATACAGGGAAGAGAGGTCTTTCTTCTGCTCTTCGGTTTCATGTTTATAGTAGAGATGTTCAGTGTGATAATACAAGTCACGGTCTATAAGACATTTGGAACTAGAGTCTTCAAGATGTCTCCCATTCACCATCACTTTGAGCTGAAGGGCTGGAAAGAAAGTAAAATCGCCTTCAGGTTCTCGCTGCTTGCACTGATAGCAGCGATTGCAGGAGTTCTTTCATGGTAGGTGATACCGGTGTTAAAGGGTAGAATAGGATTCGCGGGATTTGGTATATCTAACTACAAACTCTTGCAGACGCTGTTGAAGAAATCTTTCGGATCGGATTTCTTCGTGTCCGACAAGCACTCAATTGGCGATGATGCCAAGCTCTTCCTCAGAGAAAAGGGAGTTGAATTCGAAGAGAACGCTCACACGTCAAGGTTGATGGAATGCGATAGCTTCGTTGTCTCTCCTGGGATATCTCCGTTCTTTGGAATAGGTAAAGAGATAGTCGATTCAGGTAGACCCTTTACAACCGAGTTGGAAGTATCTTTAGATATTCTCAATATGAAACCTCACGGAACTGTAATAGGCATTACGGGCACAAACGGGAAATCCACAACGGTCACAATGTTAAGCCACATTCTTTCCAGAAGGAACAAGAGGGTTTTCCAGGGAGGAAACCTTGGTGAACCACTTTCAGGATCTCTGGAAGATAGTTATGATTTTTACGTGCTGGAAGTCAGTTCTTTTCAGTTAAAATGGTTCAGTGAGGATACCCATAGATTCCACCTCTCTGCCATTATTAATCTCGGCGAGGACCATCTTGACTATCATAAGACCTTCGAAGACTATTGTGGATCAAAACTACGATTAATAGGAATGACAGAAGGCTTTTCTGTCGTTCCTTCCAGTCTATCCGAAAGCTACAGTACTCATTTATCGAGACCAGATAACGTAGTAACTTTCTCAATGTTTGAAGATGGAAAGTTTTCCTTCAAGGACGGGCTATTCAGAATTGGTACGAAGCAGCTCTCGACCCTTATTCTTCCATATGAAGGCCTTCATAATTATGAGGACACACTGGTTGTTGCAACCATATCTTACCTTATGGGAATACCACCCGAGGTAGTTTTCGAAGACTTGAAGAGCTACTCGTTCCTCTCTCACCGTCTTCAGCTTGTCAGAGAAATAGGAGGAGTAAAGTATTACGACGATTCCAAAGCAACAAATGCCCACGCAGTAAGCTCTGCTCTAAAGAGCTTCGTTCCAGAAAAGACAGTCTTAATATTGGGAGGCAAAGAGAAGGATGAGTCATACAGAGAACTGATCGAGCAACTCAAGAGACTGAAGCTTGTAGTAGTTCTCGGAAGCTCGATGAAGACTCTTGTGTCAATGTTAGTTGCTTCAGGCATAAAGTTTTCGAAGGCCTCGAGTATGGAAGAGGCTGTACGTATTTGCGCAGATTTCTCCTGTGGAGGCGATTCGGTTTTGCTGAGCCCGGCCGGTTCGAGTTTTGATCTGTACAAGAACTACGCCGAGAGAGGAAAGCACTTCAGAGGGATTGTTGATTCACTGGAGTCGATTACTTTATGAAGAAGACGTATCTGATGCTCGCGCTTTTTACAAGTATCTTCCTGATTTTTGGTTTTGTCTTCATCTACAGTGCCGGAATCAGCATGGAGGCACGTCATCCGGACGTTAGCGCTTCGGATTTCCTGGAGAAGCAGCTGATAGCTTTCGCCATTGGCCTTGCCGGTGCGTTAGCGATGATATTCATGAAGGGATCCTGGCACTTCAACAAGGCCTTTACGATCTACTACCCCCTCACACTGATCCTTTTGATGGTTGTACTCCTCTTTCCGGATAGAGGAGGCTCTCGTAGATGGATAGAGATCGGAAGTTTTTCACTTCAAATCTCAGAATTTGCTAAGATCTCACTCTTGCTCGTCCTTGCAAGGTATCTTGGGAACATAAAAAAAAGGAGCTTTCTGAATACTTTTATTGTTCCGCTGGCTATTGTAATGCCGGTGACGGCCCTGATTTTCGTCGAACCAGATCTATCGACAGCAGGCATTGTGGTCGCGATAACGTTTATTATGATGATAATCGGAGGTATTAAGGTCAGATATGTGATGCTCGCTCTGGTACTGGGATTGATTCTTATACTTGTGCTTTACAGCGGCGGTTTCATTAAGGATTATCAAATCCAGCGAATAACCTCCTTTCTAACTTCGATAAATGGCACCGAACACGAGCAAGTCTCCTATTCAATAATGGCCATCTCTTCGGGTGGACTCATGGGGAAGGGTCTGGGAATGGGTTTGGTGAAATACTATCTGCCGGTAAGTTATTCGGATTTCATATTTGCCGTTATTGGAGAAGAACTGGGTCTTATAGGGATTATGGTGCTTATGTTCGCATATATAGGATTCGCCAGGGAACTTATCTTTGCCGGACTTAAGGGAGCTCCTTCTTTAGAAGGTAAGCTGTTTATAATTGGTTTTGCACTTTACATAATGCTTCAGATGACGATCAATATCGCCGTTAACCTCGGTCTATTTCCTCCAACGGGTGTAACTCTGCCATTTGTCAGCTCGGGCGGCTCTTCAATCATGTCACTTATGATAGGCTATGGACTGGTCTTCGCAATTCTTGCAGAAAAAGAAGAAAGCGTGGAGAAAAATGAAGAAGCTTAGGATCGCATTTTGCGGTGGAGGAACTGGAGGTCATTACTATCCTGCAGTTGCAATTCTAGAAGAGCTGGCCGGTCGCGTCGATTATGAGCTTCTCTATTTCACAGTTAAAGATAAGATAGACGATAGAAGTGTGGAAGGGGATTTTCCCGGAGTTCACAGAGTTCCACTGGACTTAAGGGGGTTGCTAAGACCTTTATACCGACCGGGAAACGCCCTCATACTCTATTCACATCTGAAAGCGAACGGGATTGTACTAGATCATCTAAAGGGCTTCGAACCGGATTTCCTGTTTTCAACAGGTGGGTTCGTGTCCTTTCCTGTGGTGAAGGCCGCTCATAAGCTAGGAATACCGATCTACATTCACGAGCAAAACTCAGTAGCCGGCATAACCAATAGAAAGATGTCTGTCTATGCCAGGAAGGTCTTCGTAGCTTTTGAGGAGACCCTCAAACAACTGAGAATCCCGGAAAAGAACATCATTCTATCGGGCAATCCCGTAAGAGAGACAAGGAAGACCCGCGAAGATCTATTTGATGAGTTCAAACTTCCCAAAGACTGTAGGTTAGTTGTGGTTCTCGGCGGAAGCCTGGGATCTTCAGTTATAAATAACACAATGGAAGAGTTGTACAGTTCTATAGACGGACTTGGTCGAAAACTCTGCTTTATTCACTCGACAGGAGATGTGAATGCTGCAGAGTCTTTGAAACGCTTTTCATTCTTGAGGGCTTTTCCTTATCTGGAAAGGCTTGTAGATGCGATAGCTGTCTCGGACCTCGTAATCTCAAGAGGCGGCGCTACAAGTATCGCAGAGCTACAGTATTATGGTAGAAAGGGTATAATAATACCGTGGCCCGGTGCATCGGAAAATCATCAGTTTCACAACGCCCGCTCACTGGAAAGAGTTGGCCTTGGTTATGTTATACTGGAAGATGCATTGACCCCAGAGAGATTGTTGAGTGCAATTGACCATATGTTACTTATGAAATGTGACTATAAGCCTCCAAGAAGACCAGTTGAAATTGTTTTGGATTATATACTCCGGGAGGAATCGATTTGAAATACCATTTTATTGGCATTGGCGGAGTTGGCATGAGCAGTCTGGCAATGCATTTAGCGTCTGAGGGATATCAGGTCTATGGGTCAAACTACGAAGAAAACGAAAGGGTTGAGTATCTCCGTTCGAAGGGGATAAGTGTATATATAGGTCACTCGCAAGAGAACTTCAATAGACCGGATCTTGTGATTAGAACGACAGCAATAAAACAAGGCAATCCAGAGCTCGTTAGGGCAATCCAGGAAAGCGCACCTACCATTTACCGCATGGAACTCCTCAAGATGATATTCTCCAGAAGCACTTCAGTATGTGTCACCGGTACAGACGGCAAGACAACAACGACGGCTATGGTTGCTAAGATTCTTATAGACGCCGGCAAAGATCCCACCGTATTTCTTGGTGGTCTGAACTCCTTTCTGCCAGATGGGAATTACAGAAGAGGTGGCAATCTTGTCGTTAGTGAACTGGATGAGAGCGATGGATTCTTCGCGTCTTTTAAAGCCAATAACGCAATAATTACAAATGTCCGAGGAGATCATCTGGAGCATTACGATAATTCTTTCGAGAACCTGAAAAACCATTTCAGATTCTTCTCCAGAGGAGTAAAGGATCTTTTGGTATATAACGCCGACGATCCCATATCCGATAGACTTTTCACAAATGGTGTCACCTTTGGAAAGGATAAGGGGCATTACCGTTTCTCAGAGAGAAAGACGAGTTTGATGTCACAGACTTTTAGGGGATGGTGTGGAGACATCGATCTTGGATACTTCAAGTTGATGATTCCGGGAGAGTATAACGCTTACAACGCTATAGCTTCGACAGCTTTGACTCACGAGCTTGGTATTCCAGTAGACTCTATAAAGAAGTCGCTGGAATCTTATAGATCCGTCGAAAGGCGTTTTACATTCCGCGGAATTGACTACAGCCGTAACCTCTTTCTATTCGATGACTACGCTCACACTCCTGATGAAATAAGTAGCACGATAAGAGGAGCGAGGGAGTTCTTCCCTGACAAGAGAATTATCGTAGTCTTTCAGCCTCATAGATACTCGAGACTTGTAAGGGAAAACGGTCGTTTTGCTTTGTCTCTTAAGGATGCAAATGAAGTGTGTGTGTATAAGCTCTACGAGGCTTATGAAAAAGGCCAGTATGCTATAGATGAAACCGAAGTTCTTAAGGGATTGAGTAGCTATGGAGTTCCTGCAGTCCATGCCGTAGACTATTCAGAAATTCTTGAATGGCTTGAGAAGAAAAGCGATGCCGTAATACTCTTTCTGGGTGCGGGAGATATAACGGAAGCATCAAAGATAAGCGCTCTCAAACTCTGTAAACTCTATTAGACACCTGAAGAGTCTGGCAAACACAACAACCTGTACAACCATTCCATCTACAGTCTGGAGTGGTTTTTTCTTTCATAGCCCTTAAATATTCATCGATAAGGTATGTTTTGGAAACACCTGTATCCACTACTTCCCACGGTAATTCCTCAGAAAGTCCATACCCTCTACTGTATATTTCTGGTTCAATTCCCGTAGCCGAGAAAGCTTTCTCCCATATCACCGGATTGAACTGCTCTTCCCATTCGTCGAAAATCGCTCCCATCTTGTATGCTTCATAAATCGCTTCCCCCAGACTTCTGTCCCCTCGACTTAAAACGCCTTCGATCTTGCTACTGGAAGAGTTGTGTACCTTGAGCTGGATTCCTCGACCGCAGATTGTTCTAAGCATTTCTGCCTTTCTTCTTGCCTCTTTTTCATCTATCTGTCTGGCAAATTGAAAGGGTGTATGCGGTTTTGGAATGAATAAGGCAACCGATATAGAAAGCTCCTTGAATCCTATAGCCTTAACCTTTCTTCCAAGTTTCACTATGGCCTCAATATCTTCATCGGTCTCTGTAGGTAGCCCCATCATGAAGTACAGCTTCAATCTCTGCCAGCCGTTTTCTCTGGCGACTCTTGCGCTGTCAAGGAGATCTCTTTCCGTTACGTTTTTGTTTATTACGTTCCTCAACCGCTGAGTACCCGCTTCCGGGGCGAAAGTTAGGCCGGTCTTTCTGATCGAGGCTATCTTTGAAGCTACCTGGACCCCAAAAGCGTCTATGCGAGAACTTGGAAGGGAGAGGGCGACCTTCTGAAGTTCCAGGATTGGCATTATTCGATCCGTTAGTTCCTCAATCCGGGAGTAATCCATAGTAGAAAGGGAAAGCAGCGAGACCTCTTCATAGCCCGTGTTATGGAGTATCTCCTCAACGCTTTCAAGGATCCCTTCCGGACTTCTCTCGCGTACAGGTCTATAGAGCATTCCCGCCTGGCAGAATCTACAGCCCCTGTTACACCCCCTCATGACTTCGATTATCGACCGGTCATGGACAACTTTCATAAATGGAACTACCGGTCTTCTGTCAATCTCGAGATCTGAAATACTCGATATTACCGACTTAACTACCTTTCTCTTTGAAAGGGCTGGAACGTATACTCCCTGGAGGCTGGAGATGATCTCCAGTAGCTCTTCTCTATTTCCGGACACGAGCATATTGATGTTTTCTTTGACGATTTCGCATATACTCTGCATTACTACCTCACCGTCGCCAATGACAAAAGCGTCGAAAAAGTCAGACATGGGTTCGGGGTTGGAGGCGCAAGGACCTCCCCCGATAACCAATGGCTCATCACTCCGGTTCTTTCTAAGAATTGGTATTCCTGCCAAGTCGAGAAGCGCGAGAACGTTAGTATAGACCAACTCATACTGAAGGGTAATACCTATCACGTGAAAATCACGTGCGGGAGAAAGAGTTTCCAGTGAGAACAGAGGGATGTTCGATCTTTTCATCTCTTCGATCATATCTATCCAGGGAAGATATGTCCTTTCAGCAAAGATAGCCGAGTTTCCATTGAGCTCCCTGTAAAGCAACTTGAGTCCCAGATGAGACATCCCCACTTCATATGTGTCCGGAAAGGCCAGCAGAACTCGTAACTTACAGTGGAAGTCTTTGATTGTGCTGTTCAATTCCCTTCCTATGTATCGAACGGGCTTTCCCACACGGTAAAGCACTCCAGAGGATGAAAGCCATTTCCGAATATCTTCGTGGATAATACTCATGCTTCGAAGTCAGTGGCCAGCAGAAAAAGCAGATTCACCAGATTGTCGTAGTCATCCATGGAAATGTATTCGGTCTCTGAGTGAAGATTCTTCACGGCAAGAGCTACGGGAACCATCCTTATCCCCTGCTGCTGGAAAGGAATTCCGTCTGTTCCTCCTCCTGTGACGCCTACCTGCAAAGGCATTGAGTGTTCTCTAGCCTTTTCAATAATCTTCTTACCGATTCCGTAATCGCCAAGAGAAGAGCTATCCGACATTCTCAAAACAGGTCCATTCCCCGGTTTTACATTGCCGGTAAGCCTGGAACAGCAGGCAAATGAATCGACTGGAAAGAAAATGGAGGGTCTCATTCTTTGAGAAAGCGCTCTGGCTCCCACAAGTCCTATTTCCTCTTGAACAGTCCAGGATAGTATTATCTTCCTCTTGAGATCAATGCTCACAAGCATCTCAAGAAGATCAAGGAGAGCAAGACATCCGAATCTGTCGTCCAGTGATCTCACAGCGACCATCTTATTGTTCAGAATCGAGATCTGTTTTCTGAATACCGCGTAATCAAGAACCTCAACCCCCAGATCTTCCGCCTCTTCTCTAGAAGATGCTCCGATATCTATAGAAAGATTCTGCCAGGAGAGATCAACCTTTTCTCGAAGGTGTGGAGGTGTGATGCCGATAACTCCATCAATGGATTCACCCGATGATATAATCACGTCCAGGTGTCTTCCCACAAGGAGTTCGTCAGGGATACCGCCAATCTTCTTAAAACTCAGTTTTCCATCGCTTTCAATACCGGTTATCAGGAGCCCTATCTCGTCCATATGTGCGGCGAATGCAATGGAAGACGTCCCCTGTCCGATCTCAACAGTAACATTTCCCATATCATCTACATCTGGCTCGATACCTACAGGTAGCATCTCAATAATCTTTGATCTGATAAGTTCTTCGCGTCCCGTCATACCGGGAACAAAAACCACTTCCGTAAGTCTATCGATATCCATGAAACCACCTCCAGTTACATTATAGCCTACAGAAAAGAAGATAGAAACTCATAAGCCTAAAGCAGCTCTGGACAGTTATAATCAATGTTGACTGATTGATAGATTTGATCTATTGTTGAGATGAGAATTAGATTCTTCGAATGGAGGAGATGAAGTGAATAACGAAAGATTAGTCAAGCTTAAAGAAATCTGGAGAGAGAAGAGAGTTATCCCGCTCCTAAAGAAATTTCCCGAAAGAAAACAGCAGTTCAAAACATCCTCAGAAAGCGAGATAGATACTCTTTATACTCCAATCGATTTAGATTCGGTGGACTATGAAGAAGATCTCGGCTTTCCCGGTCAATACCCTTTTACCAGAGGCGTACAGTCAACAATGTATAGAGGACGTCTTTGGACAATGAGACAGTATGCCGGATTTGGAACTGCCGAAGAGTCTAATCAACGATACAGATATCTTCTATCTCAGGGACAAACTGGGCTTTCTGTAGCCTTCGATCTTCCAACACAGATCGGTTACGATTCCGATGACCCGATGGCTGAAGGTGAAGTAGGCAAGGTGGGAGTGGCAATAGATTCCCTGGCCGATATGGAGGTGCTCTTCGAAGGTATCCCGCTTGACAGAGTCAGTACGTCTATGACAATCAATTCCACTGCAGCCATTCTTCTGGCAATGTATATTGCCGTTGGCGAGAAACAGGGCGTCGACCCTAGAAAACTCACAGGGACTATTCAGAATGACATCCTAAAAGAGTATATAGCAAGAGGCACCTATATTTTCCCACCAGAACCTTCTATGAGAATCATTACGAACATCTTCGAATATTGCTCGAAGAACCTGCCAGATTTCAACACTATCAGCATAAGCGGCTATCACATACGCGAAGCCGGTGCCAATGCCGTGCAAGAAGTCGCTTTTACGATTGCCGACGGAGTTGCTTATGTAGAAGCAGCTATAAAGGCCGGCCTTGATCCAAATGTCTTTGGGAAGAGACTCTCTTTCTTCTTTAACTCTCACAACAATTTCCTTGAAGAGATAGCGAAATTCAGGGCAGCAAGAAGACTCTGGGCAAGAGTGATGAAGAGTAGATTCAATGTTACCGACGAAAAGGCGATGATGCTCAGATTCCATACTCAAACCGGTGGCTCGACTCTAACAGCTCAGCAGCCAATGAATAATATCGTGAGAGTGGCTTTTCAGGCTATGGCTGCCGTTCTGGGTGGAACTCAGTCCCTGCACACAAACTCTTTCGACGAAGCTCTGGGACTACCGACACAGTCATCAGTAACTACTGCCCTGAGAACACAACAGATAATCGCAGCTGAGACAGGCATAGCAGATACTGTGGACCCTCTTGGCGGCTCGTATTACATAGAAAGCCTCACTAAAGATATCGAAAGACAGGCAAACGATTATCTTCAGAAGATAGACG
>LVBU01000342.1 GCA_001603185.1 Thermotogales bacterium Thermo_02
GATTAAAACAATTATTGGCGGCGCTCTTCCAAATATACCGTGGGAAGAAAAGCCAAGTGAATGCAGTGATGTTGTTTGGAGATTTAGCGGCAATCCTATTATTGGCTGGAATCCTATTCAAAAAGCAGCGAGAATTTATAACAGCGCCGTTGTTCCGTTCGAAGGAAAGTTTGCAGGAGTTTTTAGAGCGGATCAAAAAAACGGACGCGCAACTTTATTCGCCGGAACAAGCGACGATGCGATTAAGTGGAATATCGGGCCCGATCCCATTCAATGGATAAATGAAGATGGCTCTCCAAATCCAACAAGCTACGCTTACGATCCGCGCGTGCTGAAAATTGACGATCACTTTTACGTAACCTGGTGTGATGATATGCGCGGCGCTTCAATTGGAATGGGTAGAACAAAAGATTTTAAAACTTTCATTCGCATGCCAAACCCTTTAATGCCTTTTAATAGAAACGGAGTTTTATTCCCAAGAAAAATTAATGGAAAATATATTTTACTAAGCCGTCCCAGCGATAGCGGACATACACCATTTGGAAATATTTATTTAAGTGAAAGTCCCGATCTAATTCATTGGGGCAACCATAGATTTGTGATGGGCAACGGCGGACAGGGTTGGTGGCAGGGAGTAAAAATCGGCGCGGGTCCAGTTCCGATCGAAACAAGGGACGGATGGCTGCTTTTCTATCACGGAGTTTCAACTACGTGCAACGGATTTGTTTACAGTTTCGGCGCGGTAATTTTGGATCTGGATCAACCATCGAAAGTTTTATTCAGAACAAGGGATTATTTGCTTACACCTGAAAAACAATATGAAGCGGTTGGCTTTGTTCCTAATGTTGTTTTTCCATGCGCAAATTTATACGATGCTGAAACCGGACGCATCGCGATTTATTACGGTGCCGCGGATACATACACCGCAGTGGCTTTTGCGCAGGTTGATGAATTGTTGGAATACATAAAAAATAATTCGGAAGTTTTTTAGCTGTTGTTGAATGCCGTTTGTGGAAAGCAGAAAAATGATTTTGTTTTTTAATTCAATCAGCTTTCCATTCGGGACATTTTAATTCTACATCTTCCATTTTACTTTATTACGGAGTTGCCATGCAGTACGGATATTTTGACGATGATAAAAAAGAATACGTAATCGAACGGCCGGATACGCCGAAATCATGGAGCAATTATTTAGGTTCAACCGAATACGGCGCGATAATCACAAACAACGCGGGCGGTTACAGTTTTTACAAATCCGCCGCTCAGGGCAGATTTATGCGCCTCCGCTTCAATGTTATTCCGATGGATCAGCCGGGCAGATATTTTTACATCCACGATAAAGACAAAAAAGATTTTTGGTCAACATCGTGGCAGCCAGTCGGTAAATCATTAAAAGAATATAAATCCGAATGCAGGCACGGAACAGCATACACAAAAATTTCTTCCGAATATTCAAACATCAAAACCGAATCGCTTTACTTTGTTCCGCTCGGCAAAACATTTGAATGCTGGCTTCTCAAAATTAAAAACAGCGATAAAACGAAAAGAAATTTAAGCGTATTTACTTTTGTTGAATACACGAACAACTGGAATCAAAATCAGGATTTGAGTAATCTTCAATATTCGCAATACATTTTAAAGATGGATGTTGTCGATAATATTATCGATCACGGTACAAACGTTTATATGCCGGTTAATCCGGATAATTTTCAAGACGATGGACAAAGCAGGCATACCTTTTTGGCAATTACAGGCGCCGATGTAAAAAGTTTTGATACAGACCGCGAAATATTTTTGGGTCAGTATCGAACGTACGCAAATCCAATTGCCGTTGAAAATGGAAAATGTTCTAACTCTATCGCTGTTGGCGATAACGGTTGTGGCACATTGCAGGTTGATGTAGAACTTAAACCGGGTGAAGAAAAAGAACTGGTAGTTTTAATGGGAATTGGCTCGACGGGTATCGAAGGTAAAAATGCTGTTAAAGAATTCGGAGATCCCCAAAAAGTTTATGACGAATTTAAAAAGCTGAAAAATTATTGGCACTCAAAAATTGACCGACTGAACGCCGTTACGCCGGATTCCGAATTCAACAGCATGTTCAATACTTGGAATCCATATAATAATTTAATGACGTTTGCGTGGTCGCGAGCCGCGAGTTTGGTTTATTCCGGCGAACGTGACGGACTTGGTTACCGCGATACTGTTCAAGATATGCTAGGCATTTTACACGCGATACCATCGGAAGCTAAAGAAAGATTAGAGCTAATGATTACCGGTCAGGTTTCTTGTGGTGGTGCCATGCCGGTTGTTAAACCCTTTGCTCATAATCCAGGATACGAAAAGACTCCAAGTGAAAACGAATACCGCTCCGATGATTGCATGTGGCTATTCAATACTGTGCCGGCTTACGTAAAAGAAACCGGCGATATTTCTTTTTATGAAAAGGTTTTGCCTTATGCAGATAAAGGTGAGGATACTGTTTTCGGCCATTTAAAAAGAGCGATACAATTTAATCTCGATCATTCGGGCAAACATGGATTTCCGTGCGGGTTATCCGCGGATTGGAATGATTGTCTGGTTCTCGGTCAGGATGGCGAAACTACATTCGTAGCGTTTCAACTTCGTTATGCTTTAAAAACTTTTATTGAAATCGCGGAATTGTTAAATAAGCCCGATGATGTAAAATGGGCGCAGACTCATTTAAAAACTTTGGATGAAAATTTAGAAAAATATGCGTGGGATGGCGAATGGTATCTCCGTGCTTATCGTGCCGATGGATTAAAATTC
>LVBU01000343.1 GCA_001603185.1 Thermotogales bacterium Thermo_02
ACCAATGAGGAATATAAACGAAAAGCGATTAAGGAGGCGGGGTGATAAGATGAAGGTATCGAATCAACCAATGAGGAATATAAACGTCGATATAAAACAGGCCGGAATGGTGAATCTCCTGTATCGAATCAACCAATGAGGAATATAAACCTTACTCCTGCCAGCCGAGCGAGGGCTTCGTATCGAATCAACCAATGAGGAATATAAACTCTTTATCTCCGTGACAAGGTTGTTTCTGTAATGGGTATCGAATCAACCAATGAGGAATATAAACTGTACAAATTCACGAAACGTAAACTTTACTATCGTATCGAATCAACCAATGAGGAATATAAACCTGTCTTTTGCGTCACGTTCTCGAACGTCGTCGAGTTTTGTATCGAATCAACCAATGAGGAATATAAACGTAAAAGTTATGAGACACACCCTGACTCGGTTTGGTATCGAATCAACCAATGAGGAATATAAACATCTCGACATCACTTCCGAAGAAGTTGTTGTTCTGTATCGAATCAACCAACGAGGAATATAAGCAATCCCAAAGAGACGGCCCAAAGCCGAGCCGTCTCGTATCGAATCAACCAATGAGGAATATAGACAATGGGAAGATGTCCTGCTTTCACAGCTTATAGAACGTGTATCGAATCAACCAATGAGGAATATAAACATGTAGTTCACCGTGTGGCCGACGACTTCACCCACGTATCGAATCAACCAATGAGGAATATAAACAAGGCTTTGCTCGAATCGTCAGTCAGCCCGTCAAGTATCGAATCAACCAATGAGGAATATAAACTGAGCAGAGCTGCCTCTTTGCCTGTAAGCCTCTTGTATCGAATCAACCAATGAGGAATATAAACGCTATCTGCACGAGCCCTGCGAAATGCGGTTCTCGCGTATCGAATCAACCAATGAGGAATATAAACCTGTGAGAAGAGGTCTAACGTCATCCCACCATTCGGTATCGAATCAACCAACGAGGAATATAAACGAGCCAGCTATGACGTAGATTGGTGTTGCCGCTGCGTATCGAATCACCAACGAGGAATATAAACTAGATGATGCCCGCAAAGCCGCCACCAGAATAACCAGTATCGAATCAACCAACGAGGAATATAAACTTTTCAAAGCCGATAGACTCACCCGGAAGCTTCGTATCGAATCAGCCAACGCGGAATATAAGCAAAGTCTCGACACACGCGGCTCTCCTGAAAGGTTTGCATCGAATCAACCAATGAGGAATCTAGCTGAGGAATCAACACAGGGGAATGCCGTTTCTTGGGTAGTTTCTTGGGCTATCGACTCGTCCAGACTCAAAGTGGAAAAGAAATATTCAGATGGTACTATTGTCGTATCGCATTCTAGTCATCAAACGATGAATCTGAACAATGTGAGTTATTATCGCTGCGAATTATCCAACGAGGAGTCTGAGCCGGTTTTGCCGGCTCTTTCTCATTTAGAGCAACTTGTCTAGTATTCGATCTCTGTCAACCGGCAAGGCTCAGACCGGAAAACTCTTTGCAGAAGTATAATTCAGATAAGAAAGTGGGGTACATAAGCCTGAAGGCGATAGAAAAGCTTGAGTCCTACGACTATCCTGGTAATTTCAGAGAACTTGAGAGAGTTGTAAGAACATCGCTAATGCAAGCCGCTTTCGATGGAAGAGATACAATCATAACTGACGACATCACCCTGTGAGTGAAAGCGCAAAAATACGCCTGTACGGAGGAAGATATGAGAGTAAAGCTAAAAATCAGCGGTCTCAAGAACAAAAGAATCCCACGCGACCATTTTCATCAGCTCTCAAGCTTGATTTACGATATGATTCGAAAGGCCAATCCGGACTATTCGAAGTGGCTTCATGACGAGGGTTTCCTCGACGGGAGCAAGAGCTTCAAGTTCTTCTGTTTCTCGAAGCTTCTTCCCGAGAACAACGAATACGCTAAGGCCGGAGATAACGGCGAGCTGATGGTATTCACACGAGATATTGCAACTGTGTATATTACTTCGCCGGTGAGGGAAATCATGCAGCATCTGGTTGATTTTCTACTGCTTAATAGAGATATAAGGCTTCTCAACCATAATCTGGTTATCCAAAACGCCTTTGCATTGTCAGCGAAGTTTGAAGACGGAGAAGAGCTCTTCAAGTGTATTACGCCGATTGTCCTATCAACAAGGAGCGATGATCATAAGACTCCATTCTATTTGAGGGCGTATCAGGATCCCGTTAAGTTCAATGAGTTTCTTACGAGAAACGCCAGAGAGAAGTTCAGGATCTTTTCGGGGGAAGAGAGTAGTGTCAGCGTCACTGTTGACAGCGATTACCTGGAAAGAACAGGCAGAAAGAGCAACATGAGAATCAAGATCATTGAAGATATCGAAGTATTTGGATCTTTAGTGCCGGTAAAGATTTCAGGGACTGGTGAGGAGATAGCCTTCCTGTATGACACAGGTATTGGAGAGAAGAACTCTCTGGGGATGGGAATGATAGAGATAGCCGGCAAGCGCTTCTAGAAGTTGGAGCACGCTGTCTCCTGAGCAGAAGTAACCTTCAGTTGGTAAGAGCGGGAGAGCGTCAGGAGACGGTCTTCGTTGTTTATGGTCGAGTTTTTCAAATTGCCTGTCGGCCGTGTTGGTTAGTTCAACGATGTAGCTCATAGCTTCTGGCTACTTTCAGATCTTCTTCCGTCATTTTATCTAAGATTCTAGTAAGCTCTTCGTTCTCCTCAGGATCGCATGGTTCTGTTGTAGCCATTGTCTTGAAGTACATAGAGTTATATCCTTCTGTCTTTATCAGATTCCACAAAGCGTGTTCTATGATTTCACTGGCACTTCTGCCCTGGATGCGCTTTAGTTCCTTCAATACCTTCCATGATGAAGGCTTAAACATGATGTTATGCCTTTCCTTTTTTTCTCTGGTATCTTTCATGGCTTCACCGCCTTTACACATCGTGTGCATACAATACAACTATCTTTCCCACCTTTACTCACCCGAAGACTGGCAGTTCTAAGGAACGAGATCCCGTATAGGTACATTACGGGATGACAGGGTTGGTGGGCTCCGAAAATTCTCGCCCTCTCGTGAGCGAAGCGAACATCTCGATCTCTCTCAACTCTCCACGCTCCACGGCTCTCAAGAGCGTAGGGTCAAGAGATGGCGCGGTGTGAGTACAGAC
>LVBU01000024.1 GCA_001603185.1 Thermotogales bacterium Thermo_02
CCACGCTTTGTCTTTGTCGGATTCGCGGATCGTTATGATATTTGCATAGGGAGACTCCGCACCTTCGATGAACTCGGCATCAACTGTCGCATTTAGGTTTATCGTCAAAGCGTAGTTTGTGTTTATGACCGCTCCGGCAACCGTTCTATCATCTGTGTAGACCCTTGGTATGAAGCCTGCTTCGATTTCCACGAATTTCAGTTGTCTGGGATTGGACTTGATGTCCAGAATCGTCGATTGCAGTTTCTCAGGATCTTTAAGCTCTATCAAGCCGTTGTTGTGAAGAAGTATCAAAGCGCGCCCTTCGTTCGTAGGATCATTCGGGATTGCGATTAGATCGCCCGCGACTAGTTCTTCAAGGGGTTTCTTGAGGAAGAACCCCATTGGTTCTACGTGTATCGCCGCGATCGATATCAGGTTCTTTATTCCTCTTTGAGATGTGAATGAAACCAGATACGGTACGTGCTGGAAGTAGTTTGCGTCGAGCTCACCTGTTGACAGTGCGATGTTTGGAAGCACATAATCATTGAAAACAACTATCTCGAGATCGTATCCCCTTTCCGCCAGATCGCTCTTTATAACTTCAAGAATCTCGGCATGTGGTATCGGTGTGGCTCCGATCTTGATTTTGGTCAGACCGAGAGCAGTAATAACAGTAGCCAGTAGAATCAACACAAAAAGCAGTTTCTTCACAAAAATCCCTCCCAAAATAAAAAGGGCGCCTCACATGAGACGCCCTGCTTCTATTTTTTCAGGTACAGCTAAGCACCCGAAGAAACAAGGGCGTTGCTGTACATCATCATTTCTTTTCTGGACTCTCCATACACAATGCGTAGTGTCATACAGTACCTCGCAAGTCAATTTGAAGAATTATAACCCGAAAGACCTTTCTACAACAATACCGGACTGTTAACAATTCTCAGCTGATTCTCAATTCCTTATCGAAGAAGGCTTTCCAGCAGTTTTTCAAAGTCTTAATAATGGGAGTTTCTCTTCGTGCTATTAGCGAAAGCCCAGTAATATCGTTTGAGACCGCTGGTTCAACTTCGACAGAGGAGGTCGTTACGCTCACCAATACTATCCCCTTCTCCGTTCTGCAAAAGCCCTTTATTCTGAGAATGTGGCTCTTCATTTCTTCCAGAAACCCTCTCAGCTTTTCCCGGTCCACTTCTCCTTCCCAGTTGAGAACTAAAGACTTCGGACGATTGGAAATACTGTCGCTAGAAACACCAGAATATCTGGAGCACTTCTTGTGCTCAGCTATTGGAAGCGTAACACCATGGGCCGCTTCATATATTGGAACTTCTGTAAGGCGAATGATCTCCTGTCTCACCCTTTCAGTATCCTTATCAGTTACCAGATCTACTTTGTTTATAATCACTATATCGCTTGAGACAATCTGCCTCTCAAGAACAGGAAACACCTCTTTGAGGGCGATATAATTACCCGCATCTACAATACAGTAGCTACGGGAATAACTTACATTGCCCGCGAGTGGCAGAAGTCTCTCGATATTCGACGGGTCAGACATTCCAGAAGTCTCAACGAAAATCATCTCCGGAGAGCTGACGAGCATGGACCTGAGAGCTTGTATGAACTCTCCCTCTTTGCAGACACAAAAGATAGATCCTCCGGCGATCTCATCCACATAATAAGCATCGCTGCGAAGAACTCGACTGTCGATGGCGACACTTCCAAAATCATTCACTATTATTCCGGTTCTAAGACCGACAGATTCATTGAGAAGGTTTTTCAAGAAAGTTGTTTTTCCCGACCCGAGAAATCCGGTCACTAGAACAAGCTCAGGAATCGATGAGTCGTTTGATTTCACCGAAAAACTCCCTCCTATCGGGGATTACTGAAGAGTACTTCAACTTCCCATTTATGTAGATCGAAGGCAGATTTCTGACTCCCATCGCCTTTGCTCTGGCTATGTTTTCGCGTACCGTCGATTTGTACTCCACCACCTCTACTAGATCTCCAAACTCCTCGATTGCGAGTCTGGCAACACTCATCATATACGTACAAGCGGCACATGTTGCCGAATCGAGCGTGAAAACTTCGATCAAGGGTCTAGGCAGATTCTTATAGTCCGGAAGTTCTATATTGACATCCGTATCATCCGCCTCGTAGTTTTCGAGGATTCTCTTTGCGTTTTCCATGTCGCTTACCGTTTGTTGAACAGCGATAGCATTCTCGATTGGGATATCGTACGGCATATCGCAGCCCGGCGCGACGATATATCTTTCCGTTCCGAGCTTCTCAATCAAATCGACAACATACTTGATATTGTCCTGTTGCGTTCCATAGAGCATGGTTGTTGTCAGAGGAATGTTCCCTCCGATCACAATATCGTATCTGTCTGTTATAGCCTTTGCAGAAGACAGGTCGATGTTCTCATCGACGAAGATCGAGTCAGTCCCGGTCTGGCACATTAGCTCAATATTCTTTGTGGCGTCGCCACACACAAAGAAAGAGCTCTTGACACCACAGGACTTTACATGTCTAAAAAGCTCGCCGAATACCTTCAGAAGACTTCTCTGAAAGTGTCTGGGAGAAATCTGTGATACAAGAGGGTCGACAAAGGCAATGACATCCATCCCCGCTCTGACATACATATCGGTCATGGCTATACATACATCCTTAGTGTATGAGAGTAGTCTTTCCGTGTATTCCGCGTCTTCAATGAGATCCATGAAGAAATCGGTCCCCCTCAGATGTGACGCTAGAGTGAGGGGACCGCAAATCAAACCGAAGAGGGCCGTCCTGTCCCCAACTTCTCTCTTCATATCATTCATGACTTCGAGAACCATAGGAATCCTTCCGGAACTCTCGTCGAGAACTCTCGCCGGAATCTCCTTGTTGCCTTTCAACGGATGGCTGCATACCGAAGGTGGATTATGGTCACTCCAGACCAGTTCACATCCTAAGGCCTCGGCTTCAAGTTGAAGATCAAATAGTACGGGCTGCCCATCGGGCCTGTACAATCTGTTAACCTCAAGCAGAGACTCCAGAAGTTTTCTCTTATCCTTCAAGACCTCGATAGCCATATAACTCTTCAATTTACCGGCATGGATTCCGGCAAAAGGTACCCAAGGAGCTCGCGATACAGGCTTTCTCTCAAGAGAATCAAAAAGTAGTTTCTTCCCGGAGTCCGAACCCGTTATCAATTCCATATTGAGCCCTCCCTTGCCTTTGATTAGACAATTGTATCAAAAAAGAGACCCCGAAGGGTCTCTCAATCTATGATAAAGTCAGCTAAGCTTCTCGCTGTCAAGGCTTACCACAATGAAAGGTTTGCCATTGCCGTCTTCAGAATAGTTTACCTTTAGGACGCGACAACTCGTCGTCTTCTGATCTTTGCAGAGCATGAAGACGAAAGAGCAATTACGAGACTTCCCCTTCATCAATTCCATCTTCAACTTCTCCAGGAGACTCGAAAAACGTTTCTCTTCCTTCTGGCCATACATTCTAGAGACTTCGTCGGTTTGCACGACTTCCTTCCATACTTTTTCGGTAAGCATTACTGGAAGCTTAATCCCGTATGACTTAGCGAAAGGCGTTGCATCAATTCTGCCCTGATCTGTCACTCTTAAGCGTCCGGAATTGACGGACACCTCTGCATTGCCCATCTTGAGCACCTCCTCTGCCGTTATCTTAAGATAACATTCGTTCCAAAGAACGGCAAGGACCCGAGTTCAATAATGAGAGGGTTTAGAAGTGTTTAGATGGCTTTTTCTGCGAGATGCTGCAGAAAACTCTTATAAGAGATGCTAATCCCCGATTATCTTTATTAGGACTCTCTTTCGTCTCTTTCCATCGAGTTCGTAGTAGAAAATTGTCTCCCACGGACCAAAATCCAGTTTACCGTCTGTAATAGCTACGACAACTTCTCTACCCATTACAGTACGTTTTAGATGGGCATCGGCATTGTCCTCGAATCCATTATGAGCGTACCTAGAATGCGGCATTTCCGGTGCGAGCTCTTCGAGCCACCTCTCAAAATCGCTGTGTAAACCAGATTCATTATCGTTTATGAAGACGCTCGCCGTGATGTGCATAGCGTTGACCAGAAGCAGTCCTTCGCGTATCCCGCTCTCACGAAGAGCCTGCTCAACCTGTGGTGTGATATTGATTATCTCTCTCCTTGTATCCGTGTTGAAGAACAGCTCTTTTCTGAAAGACTTCAAGAGTCTTCACCTCCCAGTGATTGTGGTTAGAAAACATAAGGTATTAGTCGCCAGGTTTTGGCCGAATACTCTCTATACTGTTCGCCGAAAATCCTAAGGAGATTTCTCTCTTCAATGATTATTCTGTAAATAACTCCCGTTGTTGGAAGAAAGAAGGCAAGCAATGAGCTCAAAGGATAGTTGAAAACAAGGGCTACACCTAGAAATCCTAGAATCTCGGAAGCATAAGCAGGGTGTCTTATCAGCCGAAAAAGCCCTCCAGTATGCAGCTTCTGATCAGGAAGCGCTCCCACATCTATGGCGAAGGCCGGTCCTAACTGACGAACAACAAAATACCGGACAATCACGGCGAAAATCATCATGAGAATACCAAGATACCTGTACCAGTTGAAATGCATAAGGAATGCTTCTTTTGAACTTCCATCGACAAGAACGGCTCCACACATACCGGCCAGCACAAAAGCAAGCATAATGTACTTCGATCTTTTCTCTTGAAGCCTCTCACTTACTTTCCTGTTGTGAAAGACAAACAGATAAATGTCAAAACCAACCCAGATAAAGAGAACCACAAAGAATAACCTCTGACCTGACATCAAAACCTCCTGCAACGGCAATTCAGGACAATTCTAACATCTCTGAGCTGTGTTGGTTTATATGCATGAGAGATCTCCTCTACGGAAGAGCGCTTCACAATTAATTACCTATTGATAACATGAGCTTAGCAATACAGGCGTAGAATATTTTACCGACCGGTAAGTAAAAATATATAGGGGGTGTTATTCATGGGTATCGTAGAAAGCATGAAAGCTTCCATGCTGAGGCAGGCAGGAAAGTTTGTAGGTTCCCTTGTCAGGAATTCTTCGACTGAGAATATTGGCCGTCTCTTTGGAACAGTTGCAGCTCTTAGTAAAGAACCTACCAAGAGCGGTCTGAAGAAGCTTACTCAAATGGCAAAAGATGAACATCCAATGATTGTCTCATGGCAGAGAGTTTTCCAGAGATCCAGTCCCAAGGCTGTAGAGAAGGCTATGACCAATCTAGTCGTGAACGAGTTTGCGCTGGGAGAAAAGATTCGTCAGGAGAAAATGCTTGAGCACGAAGTAGTTATTCCTAAGCTTCTCGTGCTGAGTCCGACTTACGCCTGCAATCTTAACTGCGTTGGCTGTTACGCTGGTCTTTACGGCCGTAAGTATCAGCTTTCAAAGGAAGAAGTGAGCTCAATTATAAGGCAGGCTAACGAACTTGGCATCTACTTCTTCATAGTTACCGGTGGTGAACCTTTCGTGTGGCCGCATCTTCTCGAGATCTTCGAGGAATTCAACGACTCATACTTCCAGGTTTACACCAACGGAACACTCATAACTAAGGAAGTGGCTGCAAAGCTCGCGGAGCTTGGAAATGCCACCTTTGCAGTTTCCGTAGAGGGTTTTGAAGGCGAGACCGACTGGAGAAGGGGCAGGGGAGTATTCGAGAAAATCAAGACGGCCTGGGCTAACCTCAGGGAAGCGGGAGTAATCTATGGAACCTCAGTCACTGCAACCAGACTAAATCACGACGTAATGATGAAAGACGAATTCTGGCAGTTCTTGAAGGACGAGGGCGTGGCTTATGCGTGGGTCTTCCAGTTTATGCCAGTCGGCATGAACCCATCGATGGATCTTGTGCCGACTCCAGAGCAGCGTTATGAGAGATTCTTCAAAACAGAAGAAGAGAGATTGGGTGGAGATTTTGCATTCGTTGCGGACTTCTGGAATCACGGTTTTCTCACTAACGGGTGTCTGGCCGCAGGTTCAAAGTATCTTCATATCAACGCAAAAGGCTATGTTGAGCCCTGTGTCTTCCAGCAGTTCGCTGTCGACAGTATAAGAGAGAAGAGTCTCCTGGAGATTCTTAAGTCGCCTTTCTTCACAGCTTACAAGAGAATGGTTCCTTACAGCAACAATCTCTTCAGACCATGCCCGATCATCGACAATCCGAAGGTTCTAAGGGCTATGGTAAACAAATTCAATGCAATTCCCCAGCACGATGGAAGCGAGAACGTGGTGACAGAACTCGCAGGCCAGCTCGACGAACTGGCTGAAGGCTGGAGCAAGTATGCCGACAAGCTGTACTATGAAGAGGGGTATGCTGAAACGCATCCTGCTCACAGAGGTGTGTACGATTTCGAAGTCAGAATGAGAAAGTACGCTAACAACGAGGAAAAGCTCGCAATCGACAAAAAACCCTGAGGAAGGTGGTGAATCCGGTGCGCTCCAGTTTGTCTTCTAAAGAGAGAATAATAAGAGCAGCCCGGAAGGCCTTCGCCGATAGAGGTCGCGACGGAGTCAGTATGTCGGAGATTGCCAAGATTGCAGGAGTGAAGAAGGCCTTGATATACTATTATTTTCCGAGCAAAGAGGATCTGTTTTATGAAGTATGGCGTTATTCACTCGATGAGCTCGAAGACCATATCTTTCTTGGAACGGAGAATGACAACGTCTATCTCTCGAAGATCAAGAAGATACTCAAGCTGTATATCGACTTCATCACTAACAAGAACGAAGTCAAAAGAATGATGGACCAGGAACGCGCCAACCTTTCAAGGGAAGACATCGAATCCTGGGAAAGGGTCAGAAGCAGGTACAAGTCACTCAAGAGCAGGCTCTCGTCAGTGATTAGTGATGCTAAGACGGCTCATGAGATCTCTAGTGACGTAGATCCCGATAGTACGGCCGATCTTATACTTAACGGCTTCAGCATAACAGAGGATCCGGAAGGACTGGAGAGTATTAGGGAGATAATCTGGAGAGGCTTGATAAGCAACTCTGAAGAGTAGGAGGGACGTCCGTCCCTCCTACTTTATCTGTCTTCTCTTGAAATCAAGGGCCTCTCTAAATCTTGAATATCTTTCCTCGAATTTGCTGCCGGATATCTCAAGGAACTTCATGTATAGCATATCGCAGATCATTAACTGAACTACTCTGGTTATCAAACCGCCCTCCAAAAAGACCAGTTTTGAGTAGTAGCTCTCCAGAGCTATGTTGGAGTAGGTTGAAAGCTTTGAGCCACCAGGAGTGATCGATATGACGAAGGCACCCGACTTTTTCGAGAAATTTAGAGCATCGAGGAGGTCTTTTGAGGTTCCGGTTCCTGAAATGGCTACTATAACCGATTCTTTGTCGAGATTGTAAGCAGAAATAATCTGTTCGTAACCGTTTTCTAGGATCTGAACTCTCTTTCCACTTTGGAGCATCTTCAAGTACAAGTCATGTCCGGCGACGGAATCGAAGCCAAATGAGTAAATATCGATGTTCACCGCGCCTTCTAAGGCCTGAGCGGCACGAAGCAATGTATTCTCGTCCAAACGCGCATAAGCTTCCACTATCGTTGATGACACGAGTTCTTCATAAGCTTCGAGATCTTTAACGAGCACAGATGACTTTTCCCTATGAACCAGTAGATTCAACTCGCTGGCCAGAGCCAGTCGCAACTGAGAGTAACCGTTGTATCCTAGCTTTCGTGAGGTCTTTACTATCATAGACGGCGAAACTTTGACGGCTCTTGATAGCTCGTATACAGAAAGCTCCAGACAGTATTCGGGATTTGCCAGAACATAATCGATAATTCTCTCTTCAGTCTCTGTAAGTAGATGAAGGTTTTCATTGTATGACTGGATGATACTTCCCATAAATTACCTCGTCGGCAGACCGTTTTCCTCTATATATTCATACCATTGCAGCATCTTCACTCTAATGTCCTCGGGTACATTTTTGATATAGTCGGGATCATCGTGCGTAAAGTCTATCATGCCTTCGACTATTCCCACTCTTTGATTCGTTCCGTAAGCTATCTCTCCCTTGCTCGCCCGGGTAATCGTTTCTCTGATCAGTAAATCTATGTGCTTTAGAAAACTCGCCAGAATCACGCCGGGATTCAGATGAATTGAGTTAGAATCAACGGTAAGGACGTATTTTCCACGCCTTGCAGCCTCTTCTATCGCCCCTATACCACTGCCTCCAGCTATGAGCAGTATAACATCTGCTCCGCTCTCGAACTGTCTGGATGCCAGCTCCTTTCCCCTTGTCGGATCTGACCAACTGCCGACGATCCCGAAGAGAAGATTTGCATCCTGATCCACGGTTTTGAGTCCTAACTCATAGGAAGGTCTCATTATGTTGTTCATTGCAGGATACGTATCTCCGGCTATAAGCCCCACTGTTTTCTGGGAGTTGGTACCCGGTATCCCCGAGGTAGTGATCATACCGGCAAGAAGGCCGGCGAGGAAAGTCATTTCATCGTCTCTGAAAGCTACGGAATAAGTGTTTGGAAGTGGCGAATCGATTGCCCCGTCTAGAAGCACAAATTTTGTGTCGGGAAAGGCCAGAGCTACATTTCGCACACTGGAAGGCATTCCCTCTGTGAAGGTTATAAGGAGGTCATATCTGCCAGTCGCAGCCATACCCCTCAAGTGAGACTCCCACCGGGACTGGTTATACCCGGCCTCTACGATTCTCACTTCGATGCTGTCGCTTGCAGCTTCCAACGCCCCTTTCTGAACCAGTTCGTAGATTGCATTTCCTCCGATTTCACCGGTAATCATTACTCCAACTCTGAAAGGGGTTGCAAAGACAGTAATTGAAAGTGCTATCACCAAGACATTTAGGATTATCTTCATATAAACTCTCCTCTCGAGTAGAATCATATAGATTATACTCTGAGAGAATGAAGTTTACAATCATGAGAATTTATTTCACTAAACGCTT
>LVBU01000344.1 GCA_001603185.1 Thermotogales bacterium Thermo_02
GTCTGAGAAATAGATTGATATGGGGAGGTTGGAATTCTTGAGGCTTATCATTAAATACAGAGTAGTAATAGCAGTGCTTGCGGCCGCCCTGATTCCGACGGTGCTCTTCCTTTACAGTATCAACTCCCAGTTGACAGGTATCTCCAGCGAAGCTGCGAGTGAAAGACTGGAAATGTTGCGTACAGAGAAGAGCCGGCAGATTGTCTCTTACTATTCTTTCGTAAAGTCTTATCTTGAAGAGTTCAGTAGAGGCTTTCACGGAGGTTATGAGCTCCGATCTACGGTCGAACTGGAAAGGGGAGAAGCCGAACTGGGGATCACCGGGCTGCTTCTGCTCGATGAAGAGTTCAGGCCAATAAAAGCCAGAGGAGCGGTCGTCCAGGAGAGTATTGAAAGACTGAAGGGTCTGATAATCGGAAGAGACTTCCATATAGATGACTTTCGGGTAAGTGACGAAGGCTCAACACAGACGGTGTTTCACCGCTCGATGATCGGGAATACCAAGAGATATGCGATCGCCGAGATAGACTCAAGCAGGATTTCGGGGATACTGAGAAACGAATATGCAGACATCGACATCTATAACAAAGCTTTCCAGATAATCTCATCGACAAGAGAAGATAGAGAAGCAAAGACAGATATAACCGCCCTTTCAAAGAGAATACTGGATGGAAACACGTCCACAGAAGTCTTCGGAGAAGAAATGGTCAGTTACGGGGTCGTTGATCTAGGAGAGGCCGTCCTCTTCATTAACATCTACATACCTCAGTCCACAACGACCGTTATCGCCGGCAATGCCCGAAGATTTGCGCTTTTCATCGGAGCGCTGTCTCTGTTATTGGCATGTTTTCTGGGCATAAGAGAGTATCTCGCAAGAAAGAGAGAGGGTTCCGGACCTTTTGAAAGCGCTAAACGTCTAGATGAACTGGAAGCTTCACTAGACTCGACTTTAGAAAATCTGGATTCGCTTTTCAGAAACGGCAGAAGGTTGAAGTCACGGATCGATTCGGTTAAAGCCGATCTGGAATCCGGAAAAGACGATGTCAAGTAGTATCAAACGATACCTCTACATCTACAGATTCGATATCTTCTCTCTGTCGATAATAGTCCTCTTGACCCTGTGGTTTCTAGATCCTATATACGGAAGAGGCCATATTGTCTTCAGCGATCTCGCCTTCGGAGAATCCTCCTTCAGATATCTCGAAGAGATCTATGGAGCCTGGAACGAGCGCTGGAGCACTTCGACACTTTTGAACGTTCCGAGACTGGCATATATTCTTCCGCTATATCTTCTGTCGAGACTATTCGATTTCAGCGGGCCATTGCTGTTGAAGAGTTTGATTACAGTTCTAGTTATCAATGCCGCGATTTCTATGTATCTCTTCACTAAAAGGCTTGCGAGCGTTTACTTTGGAAGGCACTTCGATTTTTTCAGGATTTTCGGCTTGCTTACAGGCGCTCTCTTCTACTCTCTCAATCCCTGGGTTATCTTCAGGATTCAGCACATCTACCTCCTTGTAGGATACAGTCTTCTGCCACTGGTCCTGATGTTCTTCTTCAATGCCTTTGACCCGAGATTCCAGAGGCAGCTGATAATTGGTTACGATATCGGCCACAAAAGGTTGTACTCAAGAAATGTGATTGATCTGTCTCTTATGGCATTCTTCTTCTCCGTTTCTGCCGGTGCGATTCACTACTTCTTCTATGGACTCATCTTTTTCTTCGTGCTTGGCTTTCTTCTTCTGGCAAAGTCTGTAATGGCTCACAGAAACTACTGCAAGAGAGCTACTTTTGTTATCCTCCGTAATTTTCTAGCCAAGATTATCGTCTTTTCTATAGTCTTTCTGTTCTTTGCAGCCTACTGGCTGAGCATGTACGTTGGGTCGATACTTCTTGGCGCACAGACCTCACAACACAATATAAACG
>LVBU01000345.1 GCA_001603185.1 Thermotogales bacterium Thermo_02
AAGACTCGTGAAGCATGCAAGAGTCCTTGAGAATTCTGCTGAAGATATGAGAAAGATTCTAAGTTCTCTCGAGTCCTTCGTCATGTCTGATCTCTCTCACGAGAGACTGGCCAGAGAATTTCCAATCTTTTCCAGAGCTATCGTCGATAGTTATCCGCTCGCAAAGGTAATTTCGGTAGCTCCCGGAGGCATAAACACCTGGGTACACCCTGGAACATGCGATGAGCTTTCACCCGAGCGTAACCTTCTGGAAGACGAGAGAGAAGATATACGTGAAGGCGTTATGAAAGCAATTTCGACGAGAGAGATCACGTTGATTGGACCTCTGGAACTCCGTCAGGGCGGAATGGGCCTTGTAGCCAGAAAGGCTCTCTTTATCGAAGGTGATTTCTGGGGATTGCTTTCAGTCGTCTTCGATTTCGATTCAGTCGTAATAGACTCTGGAATAACTATGGAGAGCCACCTTGAAGTCTCATTATCGGTAGCGAACGGAGAGCTTGTCTTTGGCAACTTGCCGGCAAGCAACGCCGAAAGCGAATCTGTGGAAATCATTGACCAACTATGGAAGCTCCATGCAAAACCTGTAAAAGGCTGGCTTAGTGCGTTTTCTGAAAGGTTCGAGCTGTTTTTGCTGATGCAGATTCCTCTGATAATCGTGACGCTTGCCCTTCTCATAATGGTAATCCGTAAGGGCAAAAACTTCTCCGATGCTCTTGACAGAGCGACGGTCGAATTGAAGAAACGTAATCTCGGACTGATTCAGGAAGTGGATCTTCTGAATTCAATCGCCGAAACAACTACTGTCGGTATAATCTCCACCGATGTCGGAGGGAGTATCCTTTTTGCAAATGAAAGAGCTGAAGAGATTCTTGGCTTTGAATTCTCCGATCTTGTTGGAAGCAAGCATAATGTCTTTACCGATAGACTGTCGGCTGAAAATGTGGACGAGACATTTGAAGACCCATTTAGCATTCTTACGAAAGAGAAAAAACCAAGAAGGGAACTTATGTATTTGTACGATAGATTCGGGAGCAGAATTCGTTTGAGAATCGATGTTTCTCCTATTAGAAAGAACTCGGATGAACTGAAGGGAACTGTCATTGTAATCGATGATGTCACTCGACGCGTCGATACGGAATTAGCCCTCAAGAAGAGTAAGGAGGAACTGGACAGGCTCTTTGAGCATCTTCCCGGAATCGCGTTCCGTTGTAAAAACGACAAATACTGGACAATGGAGTTAATTAGTCCCGGTATCGAGAGACTAACAGGGTACAAAGTTGAAGAGATCATAGAGAACCATTTGATGCCTTACGCAGAGATAATACATCCCGAAGATCGACAGGTTGTGTGGCAAAAGGTACAGGAATCGATTTCCGAGAACAGAGAGTATGAGATGGAGTATCGAGTCGTCACGCGTTCCGGAGAGATTCGAAACGTACTTGAACGTGGAAGGATAATACGCAATGAGGGCGAAGAGAATGCATTTGTGGAAGGCTTCATCTCAGACGTAACTGAGTTGAAAAAGGCAAAAAAGCTTGCCGAGGAGAGCCGAACAAGAATTGAGAAGTCCTTCCAAACAATAGTCAAGACTCTCTCTCGCATTGTGGAGATTCGAGATCCTTTCACCGCCGGTCACCAGCGTAGGGTGAGCATTCTCGCCGGTGAGATAGCTGAGAAGATGCGACTGGAGAAAGAACTCGTCGAGAGTCTTCGATTTGCCGGACTACTTCATGATATCGGAAAACTCTGGATACCTTCGGAGATTCTGAACAAACCCGGAAAGCTCAGTTCGATAGAAATGACCATGGTCAGAGAACATCCGAGACTGGGTCACGACGTTCTTAAAGATGTTGATTTTGGACCTCCTGTAGCCGATTATATACTCCAGCACCAGGAAAGACTCGATGGCTCGGGCTACCCGAGCGGCCTGAAGGGAGATACGATTCTTCTACCTTCGCGAATCCTCGCTGTCGCAGATGTTGTAGAGGCAATGGTCTCTCATAGACCTTACAGGCCATCACTTGGAATCGAGGCCGCTGTCAAAGAGATTGAATCGAATTCGGGAATACTCTATGACGAAGAAGTAGTGAAAGTCTGCGTGGAGCTTCTCAAAGAGGGGTTCAGGTTCGACTGATATTACGGGTAGTCCCTGTGTTTGCGGAACTATAAACCCTCTCGTTCAGAGCGGTACCAGAAAAGCGAAGAGTCGAAATCGCGGCCAGGTGTTATGATATTGCTAATTGCATGGTATTCGAAAGGAGTCGAATTCGGTGCCGAAAAAAGCGTCGCAGGTATTCAGCATATCATCTGGTCTTCTGAAGAAACTGCTGGAGAAAGTAATCGCTTTCTCTGTCAGATTTCCGTTACTGGTGCTGATAGTCTTCTTTGTGGCGACGGCTCTTTTGAGTATGAAAATTACCGCTCTAAGGTTTGAGACCGATATGGATAATCTTGCTACGAAATCTGCCGAAGCTATAAAGGAAATCGAACTCGCAGCCAGAGAATTCTCGGTGTGGGAACCTCTATATCTTGTTCTTACTGGCGACATGAGACAGCCGGAGACCTGGCAGAATGTCTCCAATATGGCCGATAGTCTCAGGAAGATCACCAACGTGTCCAGAGTTCTGACTCCGCTTGATGCTGTCTATCTCTCTCTTCAAGGACTCAATGTCAGAACAAATCCCGTAGCTACGTCCGTTCCTTCGACCGTTGAAGAGATACGTCTCCTGCGAGAGAACCTTGCCCGAAGCTTCGATAGTTACTATTCGATAAGCCCTTCAGGGGACGCCGTCATGCTGCGCCTGTTCGTCAGAGGCGGTCTCGGGACTCGCGGAAAAACTGCCATGGATACAATTCAGAAGACGCTGGACGCCGAGTGGGGCAAGGGGAGTTACTACATCACTGGAGAGCTGTTCCTTGGATACTCTGTTGACAAGACTGTCCTGTCTGACGTCATGACTCTGTTTCCCCTCGCGATTGTCATGGTCTTCCTGGTTACGATTCTGAATTTCAGAAGCATTGCGGGAGTCCTTTCACCGGCTTTGACTGTCATTTCTACAGTCGTTGCAACCCTGGGAGTTATGGCATGGTTTGACAAGCCTTTGACTATAGTGAGCGCAGTCCTGCCTGTCTTGTTGATCGCTATGGGCAGCGCTGACAGCATTCATATCTTCAGCAGGTACAGGGAAGAGATTACCAGGGGACGCGAGAAGAGAGAGGCAATTCTGCGTTCTACGAGTTCAATGATTCTACCCGTCGTTATGACATCTCTGACAACCGCTGCGGGATTCGGTTCCCTCTCTTTCTCCACGGTAATTCCGATGAAGGATTTTGGCTATTTCAGCGTTTTTGGAATATTATACGCGATGTTCTTCTCTCTTTTCGCGGTTCCCGCTCTTTTTTCGCTATTACCGGCTCCCAGAGTTGATATAGCGGCTTCGAAAAGTCTTAAAGAGCCTCTTGCCGACAGGGTGCTTCATAAGCTCTCTTCCGCTGTCGCCAGGCACAGAAGAGTCGTGTTCTCTATCTCTGTGGCGATTACGATAGTCTGTTTGCTTGGTATTATCAACATTCAGTTTGAATCGAATCTTTCCAGATACTTCAGAAAGGGGAGTGCTGTTTCTAGCGGTGTTAGAGCCTACGAAGATAGATTTGGCGGCTCTTCTCTTCTCATGATAGTTGTCGATTCTGGCAAGCCCGGTGGCGTAATGACTGTAGATTTCATCAAAGCCCTGGGACGAATGGAACTCCTACTCGAGAATTTCGAGATCCTCTCGAAAACATCGTCTTTTTCGAGTTTCATCTCTTCCATATACACAGGGGAGTTAACTCAAGCGCAGATCTCTCTGATAAGGGCAGGAATAGGAAGTGGCGGCGTACAGGGTTATGTCAATGGCAGCGCCTCCAAAGCTGCTATCCATACTTATATAAAGAACACGAGCACTCGCGAGATTTCCCGGACTCTGGCCAATGTTGAGAAGGATTTGAAGGCTATTCTGCCCGAAGGAGCCTCTCTGGTTCTCACCGGTACACCGAGAGTAATCCAATTGCATATGGAGAGCTTTGCTCAGAGCCAGTCGATAAGCCTTTTGGCCTCGACACTTGTAGTGTGGTTTATAGTCTCACTGATGTTCCTTTCGGTCTTTGTAGGATCGCTCGCGATGGTCCCGCTGTTTTTTACGGTTATTATGAGTCTTGGCTTGATGGGGCTTGGCGGCATTCCGCTGGACGCAGCCACCGTTCTAGTGGCAAGCATTTCGGTTGGCATTGGCATAGATTATTCGATCCACTTCATCGAGCGGGTGAAGTCCGAGATGAAATCGGGAATGACGATAGAAAAGGCAGCCAACAAGGCCTCAAGAACTGCGGGGCATGCGATCTTGATCAATGCCTTCACTCTTATCTCGGGATTTGCGATTCTTGCCTTTTCAAACTTTCTTACCGTCTCGGTATTTGGCATCCTGATGACGTTTACGATGGCGACCAGTTCGACGGCAGCCCTCGTAATAATACCGGCCATACTGAATTCGAGCAGACTGGAAAAAAGGGTCAGCCGACTTCTGCTGAGAGGTTCTTCAGGCAATACGTCTGAATAGTCAGAGAAGCTGTATTACCAGAGCCTTTTCTGAGTCTTTTCTATCTGGTTTATAATTTCCGGTATCTCGTTCTTCCTGCTGTTCCTGGCTGCAGTTTCGAGCTTCAAGCCGAGCTCCGATAACTCTTCAACTCCGTACATTCTACCTGAGCCTTTTATGCTGTGAGCCTCTCTGGCGACAGAAGTAACGTCTCCCCTATCGAATAGAGCGCGCAGAAGTTCTATGGTCTTGTGTATATGCCTTCCATATTCTTCAAACATTGTCGAAGCCTCATCGAGGGAGAGCCCCATCTCTCTTGCGAAGGTCTCTATCTTCTCAGCCGTAGAGTTTTTCTTATCTGATTTCTTTTGTCTGTCATCCATCCTGGAGACGGCCTCCCTCTTTTTACCGGTCTTAAGATAAATATCTGTGTAGTACCTCACAGTCTCTATAAGATCACTCTGTTTGACTGGCTTACCAAGAAAACCATCACAACCGGCTTCGATCGTTTTTTCTTCATCTCCCTGCATAGTATGAGCCGTCAAGGCGACTATCGGTACTCTCAATCCCTCTTCGCGGATCGCTCTAGTAGCTTCATAACCGTCCATTACCGGCATTTGCATGTCCATGAGGATAAGAACATACTCCTTGCCGCTGAGTGCTCGTTCTACAGCCTCCAGGCCGTTATCTGCGAGATCGACCGAATACCCGGCCTTTTCAAGGATTTTCTTTATCAACAGCTGGTTCGCTTCGTTGTCTTCAACAAGCAGTATCTGCTTTGAGCTGGCTTCAACCGGTGTAAGATCAATATACTCCCCGATCTTTCGAATCAGTTCGTCTTCTCTGACAGGTTTGCTTATTATCTCCTTGATGGGCTCTTCGGGATTCAGTTCTCCGGTAGTGGAGGAAGTGATTCCTATAACCGTTGCATCTGTCACTCCCTCTACTGCTTCCAGAGTCTCGCTACTGCTCTGCGGAAGATCAAGCAGAACCAGGGAAGCGCCAAGTTCGCGGACCGCACGGCCGGTATCTTTCGGGTTTATCACCCTCTCGAACGCTATTCCATTTCTTCTGAGGATGGCCCCGACGATTATCGCGAAGTCTTCGTCATTAGTCGCGAGTATGATCTTACCGGATTTTGCCGGTTCCGGTCTGGATTTCTCTTTAGGAGCTTCTCTAGAGATTGGAGAGGGAATCTTTACCGTTATCTTTGATCCTTCACCGATTTTGCTCTCGAATCTTATGCTTCCACCCATCAATTCAACGATCTTTCTCGTTATTGTAAGACCCAATCCCGTTCCTCCAAACTTCCTTGACATTGTGCCGTCGGCCTGTATGAAAGGCTCAAAGATCTTGTCGATCTGATCTGGAAGTACTCCCGGTCCCGTGTCCTGAACGGTGTAGATTAATGTCTCGTGATCATAACCAAGTAGGATAGAAACGTAACCCTGTTTCGTGAACTTCAAACCGTTTGACACAAGATTAGTCAAAACCTGCCTCACTCTGAACTCATCTCCATCAACATAATCTGGAGTGTTGTCCAGTATGCTGTGAGCGAGGTGAAGGCCTTTAGAATAGGCCATCGGCAGATAAGTCTCAACCAGTTCTTTGACAAGCTTGGAAGGATTGTAAGGAGAGATGAAGAGCTCGAATCGGGCCGCTTCTATCTTTGAAAGGTCTAGAACATCGTTTATTAGATTGAGGAGGTGTTCACCGCTTCTGTATATTGTCTTCAGGTACTTCAGCCTTTCGATGCTTGTCTCGTCGTTCATGAGCAATTCCGTGAAACCTAGAATCGCGTTCATCGGTGTTCTCATTTCGTGAGACATATTTGCCAGAAACTCTGACTTCATACGACTGGCCTGTTGAGCTTCTTTGGAGACTTTTCTTAGTAGTTCGTTTGAATTCTTCAATCTATCCAGTGTCTTTTCAATGAAGACCATTGTGTTGTTGAGCTCAGAAGCGATTTCTCCCAGTTCATCGTCTGATTTTAGACTGACTCTGGAAAAGGAACCCTTCTTTATTGACTCGAAGCCCTTCAGGAGTTCTGCGAGGGCTCTGGAAATGTGAGCGTTCAGCGTTAGCGACAGAATAAAAGAGAAGCCGAATACGCCGACAAAGGCAAGAATGAATATCGGGAGAAGTCTACTCCTTAGAAGCACTAAGAGCCTTTGAGATTGCAGAACATAAACCGATGCCCCTCCGATTGAAACTTTATCCACCAGAAAAAGTGAACTCGTTCCAAAGAAGCCAAGAGCAGAAGTCGCGTCACTCACTGTGAAGGGATACTCCTTTGACCATTTCTCTTCATCGAGCACGGTCCTCACGTAAATACCGGCATCGGAGAACTCTCTGGGAATCGAGAAAAAGTCACCCATAGTCAGGAACGCTATGGCGTCCTGACCAAGAGATCCGGAAAGACTCTCAATTTCAGAACTATCGAACACTATACCTGCTATGTAACTGGTCTCGTCGCTCACTATTGTTGAATAGTAGATCAGCTGTCTATCAAACATCTTGAAGCCGCTTCCGGCTCTGTCGAGTTCGGCTATAATGTTCTGATCGAGTCCAGGTAAGTTGCGAAGTAAATTCGAGGTAGCATTCCGCTTCTCTATGAGAAGATCTAGATTGTTATCGATAGATCCCTCCATTGAATAGAGGTCAACGAAAGCTTTCAAGTCACGCCTGAGATCGATAAACCATCTAAATACCGATTGCTTTTTGCTTTCCAGATAACTGGCATACTCATCGGTAGCAGACTTTATAAAGGTTATTGAAAGCAGAACAATGAGCAATACAAGTACGACCATAACAAAGATTAAGAACTGTAAAGACATCTTTCTGCTCAGTTTCTTCATCGAATTAATCGGCGGAGACCCCCTGCTTTAGCTGTGGGGAGG